>JAXHVO010000012.1 GCA_034189135.1 Thermodesulfobacteriota bacterium
CGAGCATATTCATAACTTCTTTTTCAGCACTATGCGGCACATCCTCGATTACATGCAGGATAACTATACCCGCGTTATAACGGGCGGCGATATCGGCGGCATAGCTAAAAGCATAACGCGCATTTTCAGAAAGATCCGTCGTAAAGAGTATTTTCTTGATTTCCGGAATCATTTTTTAACCTCCTGAGTTTTATTATATTAAAGCAGCATTGCCGCAAGCAAGTGAAATCGAGTTACTTTTCCATCTATAAGAACATACTAATTGTAATGCAACAAATCTGGAAAAAGCCATTTCAAACAAAGAACAAGGTCTGTGCATCTTTGAAATTATGAATAATTTCAGATTCCACGGATCGAAATTATCTAATTGCCAGTCGAATACATGAATCCAGACGGATGGTTTCACCGTTTAAAACCGGATTTTCAATAATATGCTTAGCCAGAAGAGCAAATTCAGACGGTTTACCCAGACGTTTAGGAAAGGGGATGTTTGCCTCTATGGATTTCATTGCTTCTTCAGGAATTTGTGCCATCATGGGAGTTTCAAACAGTCCAGGCGCAATGGTTAATACCCTGATCCCAAAACTTGAAAACTCACGAGCTATTGGAAGGGTCATTCCAACAATTCCACCCTTAGATGCACTATATGCTGCCTGGCCAATTTGCCCTTCAAAGGCGGCAATGGATGCAGTATTTATAATAACACCTTTTTCACCATCTTCATTAGGCTCGTTATTTAACATTTGTTCAGCGGAGAGACGAAGGACATTCATTGTGCCCACGAGATTAACCTGAATGATTTTATTGAACAGGTTAAGGGGCATGGGACCCTCTTTAGAAAGAACCCTTGCCGGCATACCAATACCGGCACAGTTGACGGTAAAATGAATCCCCCCAAAGGCTTCGATTGTTTTTGCGATGGCGGCCTTTACGCTATTTTCATCGGGAACATCTGTTTTACAGAAAATAACCGAATCACCGAGTTCAGACGCAACTTTGCCGCCCCTATCTTCATCAAAATCAAAAATGGCAACCTTTGCACCATTGGCTGTGAATTCACGAACACATGCCTCACCAAGACCTGAGGCTCCTCCTGTAACAACTGCCGTACATTCCTTAATATCCATTATAATATCTCCTTTTAGAAATTTTAGAAAAACCAACAGAATTTATCTGTCAACACCCTTATGAATAACCACTAAGTGCTGGAAGAATTTGCAACATATAATTTCCTATTTACTTAAAAAGACCGGAAGTTATAAAATCTTCAATATCTTCCTCGGAATAACCCAATTTTAGGAGAACCTCTCTGTTATCGGTCCCCGCCGGCTGCCCTGCTCCAGAGTAGTGCAAAGGAGTTTCGGAAAATCTAATGGGAGTCCCAATCTGGCGGACAGAACCACCATCCGGAAGTTTGACATCAACAACCAGTCCCCTGTGATTAACATGGGGATCATTAAAAGCCTCGGAAAGTGTCAAAACAGGTTCCACACAGGCATCAACATCTTTGAAGATCTCTTCCCATTCTTGCCTGGTCTTTGCTTTGATTATTCTACGAACTTTCGTTTTAACCTGGTCAATTTCTTTCGGCATCACACCGCCTTCAATCAGATCCGGGCATCCAATAGTGTTGCAGAAGGCGGAAAAGAACTTTGGCTCCAGCCCTCCAAAACTAATGTATTTACCATCTTTTGTCTCGTAAAAATCATAAAGACTGCCACCGTTTAAAAGTTCTCCTTCCCTTGCCGGGTCAATACCCTTTACCAAGGCACCCGCTCCTGCCATGGCATTGAACGGCACAACACCATCCATCATTGAAATATCAATATGTTGTCCATTGCCTGTATTGTTTCGGCAAAGCACTGCAGCAAGGATACCGATAATCACGTTATTTGAACCTGATGCCACGTCGGCAATCTGCATACCTGTAAGAACAGGACCGTCGGCTTTTGTCCCTGAATAAGACATCAGGCCTGAACGGGCAAGATAATTAATGTCATGACCGGCTCTTTTAGAATAAGGGCCTGTTTGGCCATAACCTGTAAGCGAACAGTAAATAAGCCCTGGATTTATTTTTTTAAGATGTTCATATCCCAAACCCAAATCATCCATAACACCCGGTCTGAATTGCTCCAAGAGAATATCGTACTCGGAGATTAGCTCTTTTACAATCGTGACTGCCCGGGGTTTCTTAAGATTAAGAGCAATGGATCGTTTTCCCCGTCCCAGCCAGGCAAGATTTGCCGAAATCTCTGTACCGGGAAGAAAAGGCGGCATCAGAGCCGCAAGATCCGGTCGTGATCCGGATACGACTCTCAAGATATCCGCCCCAAGATCACTAAGAACCAGTGTAGCGTATGGCCCTGGTAAAAGCGTTGAAAAATCAAGAACTTTTAAATACTCCAAAGGTCCTGATTGCATAATAATCTCCTTTTTATTAAAAATTATTTTAAAAAATCTCCTTAATGAACTTCACACTCACTGTTTTTTTCCTGCTAAATACCTGCCAATGATAAGCCTCTGAACCTCGGATGTTCCTTCCACTATTTGAAGAAGCTTTACGCTTTTATATATACGCGATACAGGATATTCTTCCATATACCCGTAACCGCCGTGAATCTGGACCGCATCACTTGCCACTTTTTCTGCCATCTCACTTGCATAAAGCTTGGCGCAGGTGGCTTCAAATGTGTGCTTTTTCCCATGATCCTTGAGCCAGGCAGCTTTGAGATATTCGTTTCTGGCAAGCTCGATGGAAAGTGCCATATCGGCGATCATAAATTGAATACTCTGAAACTCATAAATCGGCTTGCCGAATTGTTTTCTACCCATGGAATATTTCATGGATTCATCAAGGCATGCCTGTGCTGCTCCGACTGCAACGGCGCCAATGCTTATCCTTCCGGTTTCCAGTACAGCCAGATGCTGTGAGAATCCGTGTTCGGGATCACCCAGTAGGTTTTCTTTGGGAATTTTACAATCTTTTAAAATTACTTCATGGGTTGCCGATGCCCGCCATGCCATTTTGTCATATTTTGTGCCCAGTATGAATCCCGGTGCATCTTTTGGAACAATAAACGTTGCTATTACACCATCTTGTATTTTGGCAGCCACCAGAAGAATTGAAGCGTTCTCCAGGCCGATGTTGGTGATAAACTGTTTGGTACCGTTCAGAACCCATTCGTCACCTTTAAGTACTGCCTCAGTACTCAACGAGCCTGCATCTGATCCAGAATCCGGCTCAGTTAAACCAAATGCGCCGATTTCGCGCCCCTCGGCAATGGGTACAAGCCATTTCTTTTTTTGCTCTTCAGTGCCAAACTCAAGAAGCTCCTGTCCCACGACACTTGTAGTGACATCAAGCAAGGCGCCCAGGGTGATATCCGCTCTTGATATCTCTTCAATGCACAGGTGCATACTAACCCAGTCACTGCCCATACCACCGTATTCTTCCGGAAATGGAATTCCCATCAATCCCAGCTCTGCCATTTGTTTCATGATATCATAGGGATATTCTCCGGTTTTTTCTATTTCCTCTGCCCGAGGCGCAATTTCATTTTTTGCAAAATTCCGCACCTCTTTTTGAATCATTTTTTGTTCTTTTGTAAGATTAAAATACATCTCTCTCCTCTACATGGAATAGCCATCGATTTTTAAAGCCCCACAATACTTATACTGATTATGTTCATGGCAGGAAATCCTCCCATATTGTGGGTTAACCCGATTTTTGGATCTTTGATCTGCCTCTCTCCGGCCTTGCCCTGGAGCTGCTTGTACATTTCATACATCATCCGCAAGCCGGAAGCGCCTATAGGATGACCAAAACACTTCAACCCTCCGTCCGGCTGACAGGGAATTTTTCCTTCCAGTTCGTAGAATCCGTCTTTTATATCATCTCCTGCTTTACCCTTGTCTGAGATATGAAGGTTCTCATAGGTTGCTAATTCTGTGATGGAAAAGCAATCATGAACTTCCATCATACTGATCTCTTCCCTTGGATTCTTGATGCCTGCCTCCTCATAAGCCTTGGCAGCGCACTTTTCTGCAGTCATAATATATGATGAATCCCACTTGTTATACATCAACTCCTCTCCGGAACTGATGGAGATCTGCATAGATTTTATTTTCACCGGATCTGGTCTGAAATTTTTTGCCATGTCCGCCCTGCATACAATGGCAGCCGATGCGCCGTCACTGACACCACAACAGTCAAATAGCCCGAGCGGCCATGCAATCATGGGTGCATTCATAATCTGTTCAACACTTACCTCTTTGCGAAGATGAGCCTTGGGATTTTTAAAACCGTTTCTGTGACTTTTTGCAGATATCATTGCCAGAATTTCTTTGCCCTCTTTCGGATCAAGCTTGTATTTTGCAAAATAAGCATTTGCCATCATGGCAAACCCGCCCGGCGCGGTTATATTGGGCATTATAAAGCGGTTCTTGGTACCCAGCTGAGAAGGCATATCCGGCAGCCCGCCAAAACCGGTGTCTTTGAGTTTTTCCACACCTAACGCCAGACAGATGTCATATGCCCCGGATGCCACAGCATAAACAGCTCCCCGCAAGGCTTCTGTCCCTGTAGCACAAAAATTTTCCACCCTTGTTACCGGAATAAAGGGCAGTTTCAGCGCAACACTCAGAGGCAGGGCTGATTTTCCAATATTATTGTCGTCCATACACGAACCCAGCCAGGCAGCATTGATATCTTTTTTCTCGATTCCGGCATCCTGGACGGCCTCCTCAAATGCCTCAACAATCAAATCCTCAGATCCCATATCCCAGCGCTCCCCAAACCTCGTGCATCCCATGCCTACGATTGCGACCTTATCTTTTATTCCTTCCGCCATATTTACATCCTCCATAATAACAGATGTTAGAATTCCGTTATTCGATATTTTGCTGTATTGTTTTATTATATAATGGGAACTGCTTTCCAAAAATATCCGTAAATCCCGAACTGATCGTCTATATATTTTTTCCTAAGACTCATTTCGACTTCCATACCCACATGGATTTCCTCTAATTCAACATCAGTGAGATCAAACCAGAAACGGCCGCCTCCCTCAAAATCTACAATTCCATAAATGGCAGGCGGATTGGGACTAAATGCCAGGTTGTCTCCGGTGTAGGTGGCAAGTTCACCTTTTTTATCCGAAAAGCGATAAGATTCCATCCGGTTGACAGCACCGCAGTCAGGGTTAACACATACCCTCTGTACAGGGTATTGTGGGGTACCGCATTTTTGACATTTAGATCCGCATAATCCCAGTATCTGATCCCGGCTGCGCCATAGTTCAGATAGAGCTGTAAAAGGAGTTTTCTCCCCGCGAATGCCCTTTTCCAAAGACAGCACATTTCTAAAGCTGATCATTTTTTCATAGCTTTTCAGTTCTCTTTTTACATTAAGATACTTTTTAACACCCTTTATGTTTTCACGGATATCATTGATTTTATCTGTGACTCCAAACAGGAGCGCATCACTTCCCGTACCAAAACTTGCAACTGCAATCTTGTCACCTGGTTTTGCCGTTTCAAGCGCTGCTACCAACAGCATAAGCGGATTGCTTGTCCCTGTGTATCCCACGTTGGCCAGCATGGGGTCCTGAACCTGTTCAGGATTAAGACCCAGCTTTTTTGCAATACTTCTATGATCTCCTGCGTAAAGACAGGGATAAGCCGCTTTTGCAAGTTCGTTAACCTTAACACCGTATTTACCAAGCACCCCGGAAATGGCTTCTGAAATAAACGTCTTGTATCCGACGTCACGAATGAACCGGTCTTCCCACTGTCGGTCAAACTTATCGTCATCTGCTCTCCAATGATCTATAAAATCATGGGAAACACTATAGGAACCAATAAAATCGGCAACAACATCTTTGCTGCCAACAAGCAGCGATGCAGCGCCGTCACCAAAGATCTCCTCCTGAGGGCTGCCGGGTTTTCCTGTCCGGCAGTCTGAGGAACAGACCATAATATTTTTGCATGTCTGCGCTGTTACTGCATCAAGTGCAGAGAGCAGGGCAGTAGTTCCAGCCTTAGCTGTATCGGTAAAATCAGCCGTGCGAATTTCCTTCTGAAAATTAAAGGCGGTTGAGAGGATCTGAGCGCTCTGTCTCTCTTTATACGGCAGAGTAGTACTTGCTAAAAACATGGCGTCAACCAGACTGCGTTTAATACCATTCAAACAGTCAACGCCTGAAGACACAGCCATTGTAATACTGTCTTCATCATAATTGACAACAGCTTTTTCTCCCTTCATAAATGTAGCCGGGTTCAGCCATCCCATTGCCTTATAAATTAATTTACGGTCTATCCTGTACTTTGGGATATAAGCGCCATAAGAAACGATTCCAGCCATTTTCCATACCTCCTCGGCCCTGGACACTTTTGCCGGGCATTACCAAAAATTAACTTGTGTAACAAGCTCTTGTTCTTTAAGAGTCTTGCTGATTTTCTTTTTTGAATTTTCCTCTGCCACAGGCTCCACCTGAGAAACCATTAAACCAGTGCTGTTTGCTTTCTCTTTCCATTTAACAATATATCCCGGCACAAGTGCGTATCGGCAGCCGCCCATACCACAGCAGGATGAATCAATGATACCTGTGCCAATGACACAGAGAACAATATTTCCGCAATATTTAAGCCTTAATTCTTTTTCAATGGTATAATGGCCTGATATGCTTTGAATCTCATGCTCATTGTCAGTGGTTTGGTGAATATACTCCACGTCGCCGCACCTTAATATCCTTGCCATTGTTCATCTTCTGAAAAATTGTAAAGTTTGAATATATAGAGCAATAAATAAATTTTCTACCCTCGTCTCAATTGCTAAGGATAGAAAATTGATGAATTCGTAAAAATTAGAAAATAATATTTTGTCTCAGGCATTGTTTATCCGCCAAAGGATATATCGGCAATTTCTACTGCTGCACCGTCTGTTTCTGTTACCGCATCCATTTTTCCAAGAGTTCCGGGGAGAATTGATCGAATAAAATAACGGGCAGTTTGAACCTGACCATCATAAAAAGCGGCATCTTTGTTTTTTTCGATAATTTGAGTTCTTTTTTCTCTATCTGCATCCCCTATGATTTTTGACAGTTCAGGCGCTGCAACGGCTGCTCTCCAGAGCACCATCCATGCCATCATTATTTCACCGGAAATATCCATAAACGGGTTAGCGTGGGAAAATGCAACCATAATCTTGGAAGAAGCGGCAGTCTGACCTAGCTTAAGCGCTGTTTCTGCATATTTATCAACAGCAGCAGCCATCCGTTGTGAAAGTTCCTGCAATTCCGGTATGCTGCCGGCTTGAGCAATGGTTTTTTGAATTTCCTTAATAAGACCCTTAAAAACCTTTCCCTTTTTCATCCCAAGCTTTCTGCCCAGCAGATCCATGCATTGAATTCCTGTTGTTCCCTCGTAAATGGTTGTGATTTTACAATCACGAAAAAGCTGCTCCACTGGAAAATCCTTACAGGCTCCATATCCACCATATACCTGTATGGCCTGAAGACAGACTTCACATGCCCGCTCCGTGGTGTATGCCTTGCATATGGGAGTGAGGAGTTCAATTAAATCTTCCAGATATTCACGCTCCTCTTTGCTTTCTGTGATTTTTATTTTATCCATGCATAAGGCAATATAGTAGTTGAAGCTGCGGTTTGCATCTACCTGTGCTTTCATCCACAAAAGCATACGGCGGACATCAGGATGTTGAATAATGGGCACCTGTGGTGCATCAGGCTCTCTGCTTCGGGTCAAATGCTTACCCTGCAACCGTTCACGGGCATAATTGACCGCATAAAGATAAGCTGTGCTTGCCACCCCCAAGGCCTGGACCGCCACGTTGAGCCGTTCTTCGTTCATCATGTGAAACATGGTCTTTAATCCCTTATTCTCCTCTCCTAAGAGCATACCTCTGCAACAATCTTTACCGCCCAGGGTGAGGCTGCAAGTGGGGCCGCCGTGGAGGCCAATCTTTTCTTCGATTCCAGTACAAACAATGTCATTGGGTTCCCCAGGTGTTCCGTCTTCATTGACCCATATTTTTGGAACAATGAACAGTGAAATACCGGCGCTGCCCTTTGGTGCCCCCTCGATTCTGGCGATAACCGGATTAATAATATTTTCCGTAAGGTCATGTTCTGCACAACTGATAAAAATTTTATTGCCGGAAAGACTATAAGTGCCATCGGCATTTTTTACTGCCCTAGTGGTCAGAGCACCAACGTCAGAGCCTGCCTCGGGTTCAGTAAGAACCATGGTTCCGCCCCACTTCCCTGAATAAATATTATCCAGAAAAAGCTCTTTCTGTTTTTCCGTGCCGAAAATTTCAACCAGCTTGCCTGCTCCGTGCCCAAGCATGAGGAATGCGGCAAGACTTGTGTTGGCGCCGTGAAACATTTCCATAACCGCAGTAGTTATTAGCTGTGGCATTCCCTGACCGTTTACCTTAATATCGTCGGACAGGGCAATCCACTCACCTTCCTTGATAAGTTTGTAAGCACGATGAAAGGATGCAGGAACTTTGACAAATCCATTTTCAAAGGTACATCCTTCCCGGTCGGAGTCAATATTGGTGGGCAGCAATTCTTTGATTGCCAAAGATCTCGCTTCTGCAAGAACCATGTCAAAGGTTTTGCGGTTAAGGTCATTAAACTGTTCACCTTTGGTTAATTGAATCATGTTTAACTGTTCGTGCAGGACAAATTGAACATCTTTTCGATCTGTTAATTGCTGTATCATAATTAATTTATAATTTCTTATGATTTTATATGAAAGTCTCTTAAACAGGCTACAATTACACAATTTGTATTTTATTATTGTGGCTTATGTCTGAGCCATAGCCACTATTTAGAGAGCATCTTCTTTTTTACGGAATGTTATTCTTTCCAGCTTATTTAATCCAAGAAAGAAAATACTGGTCGGGCAGCATCTCCGTTGGAATATTTATCTCCCGGGAATACACGATTTCCCATTTTAACTTCTTTCCCAATAAGCTCTATATTAGCCTTATCCGGATCTATATCGTATAGATTACCCATAATCCAGGGGCCTTCTGCCAATTTTACCAGAACAATAACATAAGGCACTTCATTTCCCCTGTTTTCAGCAGCAATATAAATAGTTGTATATGTCTGAATAGTCCCCGTTCCACTAAGATCAACTACTTCCAAATCAAGGGAGGAACACTCAGGACATCTCATTTGAGGAGGACAAGTTATTTTTCCACATTGTTTACATTTCAGTCCCAGAAGGGTATTTTTTTTTAATGCCTTATTGTATTGCCCGAATGTTAAAGGATATTCCATTATTATTTTCTCCTTATGTTATTCAGTCTTTAAAATTATATTACAAATTATGCCATCTCCACCCAAAGTATCTACAAGGCCGACATTAGCACCTTCAACCTGCCTTCCCTCATCAACAAGATCACCCCGAAGCTGCTTTACTATTTCTACTGTCTGGGATGCTCCTGTAGCTCCTATGGGATGTCCCTTTGACTTGAGCCCACCTGAAATATTAATGGGGATTTTACCTCCAATCCTGCTTTCCTCTCTTTCCCAGAGTTCACCACCCTTCCCAAATTCAGCAAATCCCAGACTCTCGGCGGCTATTATGCTGGCAATGCTGAAACAATCGTGGAGTTCACATACATCAATCTCTTCCGGACCGACTCCGGCCATGTCATATGCCTGTTTTATAGAAATATCCCTGGCTTTTAACCTGGGAATATCTTTATATTGGCTGCTTAACATGCCTGAAGAAGCCTGTCCTGTACCGGCAATATAAACCGGCTTGTCACAAAGATCTTTTGCCTTGTCCTCGGATGCAATGACAAGTGCTGCTGCGCCATCGGAAAAAGGACAACAATCAAGCAGGGTCAATGGAGACGCAACCATAAAACTGTTTTTTACTTGATCCGCAGTGATCTCTTTTTTGAATTGAGCATGGGAATTTTTCATACCATAAAAGTGAGACTGAACTGAAACTAAAGACATCTGCTCCCTGAGTCTTTCAAAAGGGACATTGTATTTTTTTATATACAAATTAGCCAACAGCCCGAAAAAACCGGGAAATGTGAGTCCCGCAGGAAATTCATAACGGGCATCGGTTCCCATGGCAAAAGTCCTTGTTGCCAGGGCGGTGCCCATAGCAGTAGCCTTTTCCGTCCCTCCCACCAGGACAACATCGTAAAACCCGGATGCTACCCACATATAGGCATCACGAATGGCAACTGTAGCCGAAGCACATGCCGCTTCAAAACGGGTAGCCGGAATGTTATGACATCCGAGAGCATCAGCAATATAAGACTGAATCATAATCTGCCCTTCAGAAAAATCACTTAACCCGTTACCGCAATATAAAGCCTGAATATCCTCTGGTTGAACTTTTGCTTCCTCCATGGCATCCGTTGCTGCCTCGCAAAATAGCTCCAACCCTGTTTTCGGGGAATCAAACCCAAAATCAGTGTGTCCTGTACCTATAACTGCTACTTTTCTCATTTTATCTCCTTAAAAATATAAAAAAGCGTATCAAACCAAAACGACTTCCGTCCTTTTAATTCATCCATACAACCAAAATTAATCAAACAATTGACTGCAAGGCCTGTGCCAAACAATAATTATCTTTTTAAATCCGTACCTTAAATTTTATAATGAAATAATCAATGTCCTTCATACAGGACAGTTGTTAGCTTAGCAGGACATGTGTCGTGTATAGAGGGCATACAAAAGAAATGATAAGCGTGGGTGATGGATTGAAGGTCGAAACCCGATAACACGGCTGCAAACATACCAAACTCTCTGGTTTTTAAGGTAGATTACAAAAGCTCTGTTTTTTTGAATAGAGCTCAGTAATGATGGTTTGGGCACCCTTTGAGAACTTATGACTCAAGAGTTAATAATAGCCTGTTTCTCCGATTAGGAACCTCAAGTAAATTTCATAATACTGCGTATTTCATGTTTTCGGAGTTGGGGGCATTACCAGAGCCTCTCCTTCCGCCACCAATTTTTGTTTCTGATTCAAAAATGTCAATTTCATCCTCACCCATTTTTTTTCTTCAAGTTTTTCTTTGACTTCAGCCGTTGCAGTAATGGTGTCCCCAATATAAACGGGTGCTCTGAATCTACTAAACAGTTCAAGTGCCACAGTACCGAGACCAGGAAGCTTTGTTCCCAAAACTGGTGCGATTAAACTCTGCGTGAGTGGGGCATGGGCAATTCGTGATTTAAAGGGAGTCTTACTAGCATATTCTTCATTAATATGCATAGGATTGAAATCACCACATATTCCTGCAAAAAGATAAATATCAGCTTCTGTGATTGTTTTACTGAAAGAGGCATTTTCTCCGATTTCAATATCGTTAAATGATTTTCCTATTTCAAACTGCATATTGCTTAACTCCTTTTACTGATAACAAATTATTGCCTATAATCATTTATGCACTTATGGTATGCTGTTGGAAAGAATCATTCTTCCGTTTTAGGAATACCTTAATCCGCGTTTTATCAGTTCATTACCAATCACAATTCGACGGATTTCAGAGGTTCCCGCACCGATTTCATATAGCTTGGCATCTCTGTAAAAACGATTGATTGGATAATCCAGTGTATATCCGTATCCTCCATGTATCTGAAGTGATTGATTAACCGCCCTGGAAACAGTTTCTGCTGTGAAAAGGATTGCCGCTGCTGCCACTTTGTGTACTTCGGTGCCTTTTCCTCCGTCCTTGGCTTTTCCGGCCATAACAGCGGCGCGGTAAACCATAAATCTCGCTGCTTCAAGTTCTGTGTACATATCGGCTAATTTTGCTTTGATTAATTGAAAATTACAGATGGGTTCACCAAACTGGTGCCGCTGTTTTGAATATTGCAGTGCAAGTTCCAATGCTGCTTCACCTATTCCAAGAGCCATGGCTGCAACTACTGCTCGTTCTACATCCAGTCCTCTCATCATCACTTTAATTCCTTCATTAATTTTCCCAAGAACATTTTCTTCCGGAACAAAACAGTCATTAAAAACCAGTTCGCCTGTGGGCGAACCCCTGTGTCCAATTTTTTCCAATTTTCCTGAAACGGAAAAACCTGAAAATTCTTTTTCAACAATAAAAGCTGTAATTCCTTTTGCTCCTTTTTCAGGATCAGTCTTGGCATAGACCAAGGCAATATCAGCGATAGGGGCATTCGTGATGAACATTTTACTTCCGTTTAGAATAAATCCATTCCCGTTTTTTACAGCAGTTGTTTTAATTCCAACTGCATCGGATCCCGCATCAGGCTCGGTCAGACCAAGGCACCCTATTAAGTCACCGGAACAAAGCCCCGGCAGATACCGGAGTTTTTGTCCTTCAGTAGCGTTCTTCTCCAGATTATGGGCGCAAAGGTTAACATGGGTACCATAGGAGAGTGCTACGGCAGGGGAAATCCTGCCCATCTGCTCCATTACAAGTGCACTGGTAAAAATATCATATTCAGATCCGCCATAAGCCTCAGGCAGAGTCAATCCCAGCAGCCCAAGATCGCCCATTTTTTTCCATAAATCCTTTGGGAATTTGTCGTCTAAATCAATTTGATCGGCAATGGGTCCTATTTCTTTGACCATAAATTCTCGAACATTTTTCTGAATCATTTTTTGTTCTTTATTTAATTCAAAATCCATAAGTAATCTCCGGCACCCTTATGACTCACGAGTCAAGTAAACCAGGCTTTGTTTATTCAATAATGACCAACACCTGTTTTGAGGCAACCTTATCATGCTCTGATACTTTAATTTCTTTAACTTTTCCAGCAGTTCTGGTAGGAATTGAATTATTCATCTTCATCGACTCAAGAACAATAACATCTTGATTTTCTGTCACTTTATCGCCAATCTCAACAAGGACTTCTACAACTGTTCCAGGCATTGGTGCAACAATTTCTGTACTCATTTATCTGTTCCTTTTTATTTATATTTTAATTAAAAGTTTTCTAAATGGGATCAAAGGTACGGAGCCAAATCGAGAATAAGGGGTCGGGCTTTTGTTATTGACGTTATCGAGTAAAAAGATGTTCACAACCAGGAACGAAAACGATAATGTTGATAACGAAAGCCCGACCCCACGCAAATCAGACTTGTAAGTTCCGGATCTGCACAAAATTATCTTTTTCCTGTGATTTCAGGATCAAGATCAACAGTTTCAGACCATTCCCTAGGAAATATCTGCCATGGTTCTTCACCACGTTTGGCTTTTTTCTCAGCAAGACCTTTACGTTTATATTCTGGCCTTGGCTTTTTGGGAATTCTTCCGTTTAGAATTGACTCTGATCTTAAACGTCTGCCAATGGTCTTTTCCCAGTTTTTCCCCAGAGCAAGTACCCTGTCAACGTCGATCCCTGTATCAATACTCATTTCATCCATCATTACCAGCATATCCTCAAGGCTTGTCAACCCTACTATATTAGGATCTTTATAATAGTACTCACCCGTTCCCCTTACCGGTGTACGGTCGATAAAATTAGTTGGCTGTCCCCCAATACCGCCCAGGACTCCTTCATGGATATCAACACCTGCCTGCAAAGCTGCCAAGACGTTTGCAAGTCCCCAGCCCCTTGTAACATGAAAATGTGCAATATGAAGGTCTGTGTTTGGGAGCTCATCTATTATCATTGAAAAATAACGGTAAACCTGATCCGGCGGGGCAGAACCGTCATGATCTGCATGTTCGATATCATCTGCACCAATATTCAACCAGTGCTTGGTAAAATCAAGAGCATCTTCAAAACGTGTGGGACCGGAAATCGGGCTTCCCCAGATGGTACTTACTGTGCCAAAAACTCTAATACCAACATCATGACATTTTTCAATACACCTCCGGGCTTCTTCCCAATATTCAGGAAGCGTGGTTCCAGAATTGGCAAAATGATGTTCTTCATCCGTAGAGACCATCATGCCGATACGATCCGGACCCCATCCTTCTTTTTTAGCAGCTACAGCTCTATCCACACCGGTTTCCCGAATGGCTACGGCAGTCAATTCAATATCATCAAAATTAATTCCTCTACGAGATAAACGACGGCTGTCCCGTACACGTTTGAACAGCTCTTCGACATCCCTGAACTGTGGAAGAAAGGCAGGATTTGCCAAATTTGAAATTTCCAATCTCGTAAAACCTGCAAGAATTGCCTCTTCGACATAGTAAACCTTGGCATCAATGGGAATAAAATGTTCCTCATGCTGAAGCCCTTCCCTTACGGATATATCTCCTATACGAACTTTTTTCGGGTAATTTAATTTAAATTTATCATACATAATAAAGACCTTTTAATTTTGTAAAAATTATTTGAGCGTAACCTTTTTGCTTTTTAAAATTTAAAATTTCCAAAATTCGATTCAGTTATCGGACTCAAAAGTGCTATTTCAAAAGCAGTTGCCAGAACATCCCTGGAGTCCTTGAAAGGAATTGTTCCGTCATGGAAAAGCCGGGCTTCTGTGTAAAAAGGATGAGCCTGGAAGTTGTATTTTTCTATCATCATTTCTTCAAATTCTTTAAATTCCTCCTCGCTTTTTTCCTCACCTCGCTTTTTGACATTTGCTCTTTCAAGTGTCGTCAGAATTTTGCCTGCAGTTTCACCGGACATAACTGAAGTACGTCCCCGAATGGTGTTAAAAATAAAGTTTGGATCATAGGCTCTTCCACACATACCATAATTTGCTGCACCGTGATCCGGTCCAATGATCCATTGAATTTTTGGGACATTGGAGCAGGCCGCTGCCCTTACCATGTTCGCACCGTATTTTCCTATACCTGCATATTCTTCCTCGGTACCGACCATATAACCAGGCGAATTTTGGATATAAAGAATCGGTATTTTTTGAGAACTGCACCGTATGACCCATTCTGTCGCCTTTCTGGCAGCATCTACGAAGATTACTCCAATACCGTTGCTGGCAACTACCCCCACAGGAATACCCTTAAGATGCATTTTCCCGCAAACAATATTATCACCCCTTCCTGGATTGTATTCACGTTTATATTCACTGAATTTTCCGTCATCAGCAATACAGCAAAGAACCTCCCGTACTTTGATTCCTGTACGAGTATCCCTTGGCAACACTTCATACAGATGTTCAGCAGGATATTTTGCAGGTTTTGTTTTCCGTCTTTCGATATGCAATTTCTGTTTTGGATCGCTGGACAGCAGTTCTCTCAGCTTTTCAAGACCTTCATCCTGGGTTCTGACAAAATGATCAGCTCCACCGGATATACCTGTATGAACTCCGGCACCGCCAAGATCCTCCATGGTTACTTCCTCACCAATAGCCGATTTAACCATTGGCGGCCCACCCAGAAAAGAATAGGACATCTTATCAATCATGATTGATTCACAGGCAAGATAAACTGTATATGCCCCGCCAGCTGTGTTACCTCCTGTGCTAAGAGTATATTGTTTTAATCCTTTAGCCGACATTCTGCACATATTGAAAAAAAACCTGCCAAACTGACCCTGTCCAGGGAACACACGATCCTGCATGGGCAGAAAACCCCCGGCTGAATCACCAATATAAACACAGGGGACTCCACATTGTTCAGCAATATTCTGTGCCCGCAGGTGTTTTTTACAATTGATGGGATAGTATGCACCAGCCTTTACACGGCTGTCATTGGCTATGATCATTACCCAGTTATCATGAACCTTTCCTAATCCTGTGCACAGTCCTGCTGAAGGCACATCCTTTGTTGACTCGTAATTGATGCCGAAACCTGCTCCTCTGCTCAGTTCTATAAATTTGGTTTCAGGATCAATCAACTGCTTAATCAACTGCCTGACCGGTTTTTTCCCCTGTTTTGCCAGACGGTCTATTTGTTTTTGACCCCCAGGATTATAAGCTTTTTCCCATAACTCATAGATTTTCTTTTCCTCATTAACCCAGTGATTTTTGTTTTTTTCATATTCTGATATTTTTTTTGTCATTGCCTGTACCTCAAATTTTATTAAAAATTAAAAGCTTAATGACCAATGAAGGTCTGAACTTTATTGCACGAACTATTTGACAAGTATCAAACATACTAGGTGCAGGGTGATTAAGACCATAACAGGTTCAAAGAGAGCTTATTTTTTTTGTGACTATAGGTTTTCATTTAAATATAAGTCTATTTACGAACACTCCTCATTTCAAAACCCCGCATAATAACACAATATATAATTTTTATATGTTTAAAAAACATTAAAATATAAATCTCCCTCAAATTTATTCATTGTTTTTTTTGATGGCATTAATAAAAAGAACAGAAAATTCTTCTCCCATCTTTATAAGGTCATAGTTTCTGTTAAAAATAATCCGGGGAATGAGAATATGATCAATGGTTCCAAAAAGAAAATTTCTACAAAGATTAAAGTTAATGTTTTCACTGAAAATATTATCTTTCTGCCCTTTTATTATAAGGTATTTAATTTTTTCAAAGATATTATCTAGTATTTTGTTGCCTTTGGATTTATAAAAATTTTTATTGGTCCTCAGCATAAAGACAAGAATAGTCGAATAATTTTTTTCGTTATTGTAAAACTTAAAAATTTTAGAAATTATCACCTTTATTTTTCTTTCAGGATTATTTTCGCTTATATTACTGTACAGGTCTCCAAGTTTTTTAACAGGTATGTCAATCAAAAGATTCTCTTTATTTTTATAATACTCATAGACTGTGCCCTCACCTACTCCTGCCTTTTTTGCAATTTCCAGCATGCTTGTTCCGCTAAATCCCTTTATTGCAAAAATGGCAGTTGCAGCAATTATGATTTCCTTTTTTCTGACTTCTTTTTTGCTTAACGGCTTTTTTTGTATGTTGTCCGGCTTAACTGAATTCATAACCATCTTGTATATATCTTCGGCCTGATCCAGTGAATTAACTGAGTCCCTTATTATCCAATTTATGGCAATATGGTCAACAGTACCAAGGATGATATCCCGTAAGATGGCCGGAGATGATATGTTGCAAAAGCTTCCATCAGACAAACCCTCTTTAATAATATTGGTTATGATATTGGCATAATTCTGAAGAGATATGTATGCACTTGATTTATAAAATTCTGGATAAGACCTTGTTTCAAGAATTATTTTAATTTCTTTTTTACTTTTCGAATATGACTTGCAGTGAAACCAGATGGCCTTTCTTAATTTGTTTCCAGCACTCTGAATTCCTTCAAGGTGCTCTTCTAATTCTAAACAATTTAAATCCAGATAATTTTTAATTATTGTGAATAGTATTTTTTCCTTGTTTTTAAAGTACGTATATACGCCTGAAGTCCCTATTCCGGCAGATTTTGCAATCTCGGCAACCGTAGCTTCTGCAAAACTTTTTTCTGAAAAAATTCTTATTGCGGATTCAAGAATTTTTTTTCTCTTTTTCTCAGTTTTTTTTGTGATATTCTTCTTAATATTGAATCCTCCTCATAAATATATTAGTTGCTGAGGAGAATTCAAAACACAGTCGAACAATAAAGTCAAGAGGTTTTTTAAAACATGTGCGGTTTGACAGCATCTATGCCATAGATAGCGGACATTCAAAGGGATTAATAACTGCGGGTGGTTATTGAGAAAATTATTTTATTCAGTTTCCTTAAAGACCGACCCTGGACATTTTTGTATAAAGCCATGATCGGCTGATTCCCAGTATTCTTGCAGCCTGGGCTTTATTTCCATCAGTCTTTTTTAAAGCAGCTTGAATGGTAAGCTTTTCGTAATTTTCCCGACTTGATTTAAAAAGTTTTTTTACGGGCATTTGTTTTATTAAATGGGGAGGTTTTTTGTCCTTTTCCCTCAAGTTCGGGGAGAGATCGTTGGGTTCTATGGTACTGCCTTTGACAAAATTGGCAACACGCTCAATGACATTCTCGAGTTCACGTACATTTCCCGGCCATGTGTGGTGAAGCAGGATCTTCATTGCATCGTCTGAAATATCCTGGATACCGGACCCAAGGATATGATTATATTTTTCAACAAAAAAATGAGCCAGAAGGATGATGTCCTGGGGTCGTTCCCGTAGCGGTGGAATATGGAAATGAATAACATTCAATCGATAATAAAGATCCCCCCGAAAACGTTTCTCCTGAACCATTTTGTATAAATCCTGATTGGTAGCGGCAATAACACGGAAGTTGACTCTGATTGTTTCATTAGAACCAACGGGCTCAAAGGATCTATCCTGGAGTACACGCAACAACTTACTCTGTAAACTAGGACTCATGTCTCCTATTTCATCCAAAAAAAGAGTTCCGCCATCTGCCATGGCAAGTTTACCCTGCCTTCCATTTTTTTGAGCACCTGTAAAAGCGCCCGGGGCATAACCGAAAAATTCAGATTCAAGCAGATCGGCGGGAATGGCGGCACAATTTACCTTAACAAGCCGCTTATACCTGCCGACACCAGCTTCATGGATGGATTGTGCCATCAATTCTTTTCCAGTACCGCTCTCTCCTGTGAGTAGGATGCTTGAAGAACCACGGGCCGCAATCTCGGCTCTTTCTTTAATCTTTTTAAATGTTTCATGGGAGGTTATAATCTGATCAAAGGTAATGCTGTTGTTACTGCCATTACGAATCTGGTTTTTATAATAGGCAACTTTTTGATCAAGACCTATTAACTTCCTGGCCAGATTACGGACATCTTTGAAGTCACTAAATAAGATTTTACCCACCGCACCAAGAACCTTACCATCACGCATAATGGGCATTCTTGAAACTACATAGGGTGTCCCACCTATAAACTGCAACTGATGGAGTTCAGCAACACCGGTTTTGGCTACTTCATGCAGACGGGAATCTTTAAAAATTTTATCCACCGGTTTACCAATCATAGTTTCCACAGGTTTGTGAAAAAAATCCGCTGCCGTCTGATTAACCATGGTGATAATACCTTTTTTATCAACGACAATGATTCCATCATAGGCAATTTCCAATACGGATTGGAGGGTATCATAAAGTTTTGTAACACTTTCAAGTTCCGAAGCTATGCAGTCCAGATCAGTCAAATCCTGGAATATTATTATCGCCCCACTGACATTCCCCATATTTATAATGGGTGTAATGTTGCATAACAAACTATGATCTCTATGGGTCGATTTTATGCCTATGGAAACCATACTTTTTGCAAGCACATCTTCAAGTTCAAGTCCCTGGAAACTCAGTGGCACCGGTTTTCCATGAGCTTGGGATGCTGTGATACCGAAAAGTTTTTCAGCTGTTTTATTAATTCTGGTAACCAGTCCCCTGGAATCCACAGCCACAAGACCGTTATGCATGCTATCCAGAATAACCTGCATCTGTTTATTCAATATCGTTTCATTTTCAAACATAGCCATTATCCAGCGCGCTTTGGTAAAGATGCCCACCACCTTTTTCTTGTCATTGAGCACTAGAGCAGTACCCACCCTGCTGTTTTTCACAATTTCAGTGACTTCATCATAGGACATATCTTCACGAAGGGTTACCACATCTTTTTTAATAAAAAAACCATCCACCGGAGTATTTGGCAACTTACCGGCCGCCAAGGCATCATAGAGATTGGCTTTGGTCATTAATCCCATCAATCGACCATCGGCCCCGATGACCGGCAATCCGTCCAATTTATATCGGCGCATGACCAAAGCTGTCCTTTGTAAGTCATCTCCAGGAGATAAAGATTCAAAGGAACGCGTCATGATATTTAAAACAGTTAAATCCTGCATGAAAACCCCTTTAGCTTGAATGTTTTACGTTAGTTTATATTGTACTAAATCGACAATTTGCTGTCGATGTCATTTAATGTTTTGATTTTACAGTTAAGATGATCCATGCAAGCGCTAACAAGAGATATCTATTTTTTACACTTACCTCAGATATGTCTTTTTGGGTAGTTTGATAATAAAACTCAAGACGAATCCTACAGTCAAGACCATTCCTCCAATTAGGAAAGCAACGGAGTAACCACCGGTAACATCGTATATATATTCGGATGAGCTTATGCCGAAGAATTCCGAATTAATCATAATGATGGCAGGAACGGCTCCTTCGTATGTGAAACCGAAAAGCATTGCAATCATATAAAATGCCCACAAACTTTCTGCCCGGATCAAAGAAAACAGCAAGAGCGCCTGGACAATCATGCATAAAGCGAGCATGGCTTTGCTTCCTATTTTATCACAGGCTCTGCCGATAATAATCCTTCCCACTATTCCGCTACCACCTATCAGGGTAATTATAAGCAGCCCGTAGTGGCTCGATCCCAATATCTTCTAAATGTGCCACTAAATGTGTCGTTATAATGGAAATCCCGAGAACCAAAGCAATAAATATGTAAAGCAACAAATGAAATAATGAATCGCGGTCCATATCTGTCGGTTAACCGCCCAGTGATAATGGAAAATATTTCGTGAATTACCATGTAAACAAAGACAACTCCGGTTGTCGCGGCCTTGCTCTAGTCAAGACTCATAGATATAGGTTTTACAAATACTCCAAAGGAATAATATGTGCCATAAAGGATAAATACCAGTAAGAAGCTCGCTATCACAACAATCCAGCTCTGGATGATATTCTTTCTATCCGCTTCTTCAAAAGCAGCATGGCTGAAGCGATTTCTATCTGTGAAAGGCATCTGTGTTTCCTTCCTCTGCAAGGCTTTTTAGTTCATCCCCTCTCGAGTAAATCAAAACCGTACTTAAGGAATTTACTCGGTTCCGGATTTCGTTCGTCACTGTATTTATTTTGTAAAGATTGCCTGTAAGTACAACCGCATCCACTTTCCCCTCAAATACTGCAGCCATGGAATATATCTCTTTGCTGATTTGTTATCCCATGTCTCTCAGCACAAGTTCGGCTTCAGTGTCACCCCGGAGATGCTATCCTCAACGGCGGCAATATCATGGGTACCTAAATACGAATGGATACCACCTTGCCCGAAGAGTTTGTGGGTTATCTCTTTCCGAGTTTCTTGGCCTGATTTTCGGTTTCCTGAAAATTCCTATATATTAATTTTTCTCTCAGGGTTCGCTCAAGAATAAATTTACATTTTAGGGTGCCGAGGCGCCCGCATTACAAGGCGATAGGAGGGCGAATAGCTGTAATTTATACGAGACGATACAGTCGTAGTTCTCCCATCTTTTGGGACGTAATGTTTTTTTCTTTCTCAAGCATTTCCAAATGACCACAGATGCTATATAAACACAAAAAAATATTAGTCGTTGAAAGAGATGGGAATACCTGCTCAGCAATGTCGAAGGGCGTGCTCCATCTACTTTTTCTGCAGCCATTTTGTTTGGAACGAAAAGCCCGCAGAATGTCCTCACGTTGTCTTAGATGGTGAACCAGTATTCGAACAACATGCTTTTTGTGATTTCCAAAACAGGGGCCGTGACCCGGTAAAATTCGTTTTAGCGGCATGGATTTAATCCGCTCAAGTGAAGTTTGATATCTTTCCAAACATCCGCACCCGTTCAAGCTTGCAGAAACAAACGGTTCCGGCAGGGAAATCGGACTTATTTTTTCTAAAAGGGTGTCGCCTGAAAAAAGAAAACCTTGCGCTCGGTCAAAAAGGCAGATGGAACCGGCGGTGTGCCCGGGAGTATGCACCACTTCCAGTTGAAAATCATCAAATCTTAATACTTCATCACCGTTAAGAATATTTTCACGGAACAAGGGGCAGACAAATTTTCGATAACGGCATAACATTGCCTCTATACTGGTTTCGAATAAGTTATCAGGAACGCCGGTGCTAATGAAAAATCGAAAGAACTCTTCCCTTTTTTGATTGATCTGTTCTACAGTCCCTCCGATAATTATATTTCTATCCAGTTCATGCAGATATACATCAGCTCCGCTGATTTCTGTGATTTTCCCAGCCAAGCCCATATGGTCAATATGGCAATGGGTCAGAACAATGCGTCGTATGCCTGAAAGTGATCCGCCCGCTTTTTCTATATCTGAACGTACAACCTGTAGTCCTTTCCGGGTATTAATCCCTGCATCTACAAGGGTTGGAATAGAATCCTTGATATAATAACAATTGGTAACTCTCACAGGCAAGGGTACGGGAATCTCTATACGGTAGATTGTAGTCATCATTTCCCCAATATAGTTTTCCGACGCCAATATCCAGTTGACAGATCTTATATTCCAACAATGCTTCTAAAATCAATTTTCATCCGGCATAGGCACTAGCAAAACCGGCTTTTTAGCTTGTTTTAGAACACTTCGCAATTTTCCGCCCAGCAGCGCCTCCGCCAACATGCTTCGCGAATGATACGCCATAACTATCATATCGCAATTGCTGGTTTCGACTTGACTGATAATCTCCTCCACTACGTTTCCTCTTTTAACGATAATTTCGTCGGTCTCAAATACACCCGTAGTATCCGCAAGCTCGGAATCAGCTTTCCGGCAGAATCTCTCCAGTGCCTGCTTGATCATTACATGCTCTTTTTTTTTCCCAATGAGGATCGAGCGTGCATCCTCCTCATGGCCTTTTCTGAGTTCTTCTGCTTTTTCTGCACCCAGTAAATCGGATAAGAGAGCATCGATATTTTTCGGTGTATCTTCAATTACGTGAAGAATGACTATACCGGCGTCATTGAGGCTGGCGAGTCTGGCTGCATAGTTGAAAGCATAACGGGCGTTCTTTGAAAGATCCGTTGTAAAAAGTATCTTCTTTATATCAGGTACCATTTCGTGCCTCCTCTTTTTCATGTTTATATCGGCTCAAATTCTTTTCGGATATAGTTTCTCGAAGCTTGCTTCATAATAATTGGGTGTATCCTTTTAGAAGATACCATTCCAGAACTACTACGAGGTAGTTCATTGGGCTGGTTGAAAATTATTTTTGCATTGTTTCATGCTGTGCCACAATCAGCTTCATCGAACATTTCTGCGCTTATCTGAGGAACTGATTCTGAATTAATTCCACCAAGATATAAGTATATTCGATAGCTTTGTTGAATTCCATATCAACAACAGTTGAAATAGCTTTTTTCCCTGCCCTTACGGCATACGGATCTTTTTCCGCCAACTGTCTGGCTAAATCCATCGTGCTTTGCGCCAACTTCTCAGGCGAAACAATTTTATTTGATAAACCCATACTTAAGGCTCTGTAAGCGTCGATTCTTCCGCCGGAAAAAAAAAGTTCATTTGCCTCTTTTTTCCCCAACGACTGGATAATGGGGACAATAAGTCCAAACGGGAAAAAGCCCAAATTTATTTCCGGCAAGCCGAATACGGCATTATCCGTTATGATTGCCATATCACTCGCAGCCACAAGTCCAAGCCCAGCTCCCAGTGCATGACCCTGAACCGAACAGATAACAATTTTTTCGTAATTCATTATTGCTTTAAATAAATCGACGACACCTCTACTGTTCTTTTCATCAGTATGCCTTTTATTTTTAACTGACCCTTCCTTTATATCGACACCTGCGCAGAACACTTTGGTTCCGCTACTTCTAATAACTACGACATTAATTTTATCATCCTGTTCTAATTTCTTGAGAAAGCCAAAAAACAAATCGATAGCTTCATGATCTAAAGCATTACTGACCTCGGGTCGATTAATAGTGATAAAGCCTATCTTTTCTTCTTTCTTTAAGACGATTTTCTCGTCCATAGCCGGTTACCCCTTTTCGATTTATTCAGCATAAGAACATGATCTTCATCTTGCGGCGAATTCAAATATTTAACTAGTGCCTGAACGAAAAGTCATGGTTTTACGAGCCAGCCGGTTGGTTATGTTCGTTCATTAAATTACTACCGTTCAAAATGATGGCAGCCAGTAGTAAATCAAATCTTGGCTACCT
>JAXHVO010000013.1 GCA_034189135.1 Thermodesulfobacteriota bacterium
GTAGCCAAGATTTGATTTACTACTGGCTGCCATCATTTTGAACGGTAGTAATTTAATGAACGAACATAACCAACCGGCTGGCTCGTAAAACCATGACTTTTCGTTCAGGCACTAGTTAAGTTGTTGCATTCAGATTTGCGCCGTGTCAGGAGTCCTTGATTGGAGCTGTCCGTTACTTTCCTTTTATTTCCTCTTTCAACAGGCAGCATGCAACCTTGTATTCAGGAATGCCATCTTTGGTGTATGACAAATTTTCAGGCTGAATGAGTCTGTTCATCACACACCCTTCGGGAATATTAAGCTTAAACAGGTCGCTTTCGTTTATCCTTTTGGTTTTAAACAGTTTGTTGTTTTTGATTTCCAGACTGTGGATGGGAAAGTCCTCACACAGAGGGCATCTGTATACCCGGCCATTTGGAAAGATAAAATAGTTCTCAGCCACCAGACCGGCGCACTCAAATATGTCCTCTGGGCCTAAAAAAACTTTTGGGTATGTCACGGTGACACCAAGGTTGGCTACCTTTTGGGCAACATCAGGAATTTTAGCCAGCCATTGAGAGTGCAATACCTGGCTCGTTGGTGAACCCTCTCCTGCGGACTTTCCCCTGAGACCGATGACCTGGATAAAAAACCGCTTGATGCCAAGATCCCTAATAAGCGGTACCATCATATTGAGTTCATGTAAATTTGCCCTGCTCACCGTATAAATAAGGCTGGTGGCAAATCCCCTGGAGACCGCCTCGTGGATACCGGCAACGCATGTATGATATGATCCTTTTCCCCTTATCCAGTCGTTTGTTTTCGAGGTGGCACCATCAAGGCTGAAACTGAAGTAATCCACATCTTCCGGTTTGACTTTTGAAAGGATATCATTAAAAAGGTATCCGTTTGTATCGATGGTAATGGAATGGTAACCAAGATCGTCTGCTTTTTTTATGGCGAGCGAAAGGTCTGGATGCATGGTGGGCTCACCGCCTAAAAAAATGACATTGGTTTTGATGCTTTTTTTAGCAAATATACCCAGCCATGCGTTAATTGTAGATAGGGGAAGTTTTTTTTTCCCGTGTTGCTCCGTATTGATGTAACAGTGTCGGCACTTCAGATTGCAGTTTGTCAGGATATGAAAAAAAACATTGATCGCATTTTTTGAAAAGGAAACGGTTTGTTTCATTTCACTTGGATTTAAGCTGTTCGATGCGCTTTTTTGCCTTAATCAGCTCTTCATTTGTTAACCGCAACCGTATCGACATGTATTCTGCAAAAATTCTGTACAGCAACAGCAAAAAATCGAGCCTTTCGTCTTTGGTTCCTTCATGAGAAAGCCTGTCTTTGGCCGAGGTATCAACCGCCAGGCAAACGGTTTTGCCTGTTGCAAAAACCGATGCTGATCTGCTAAGGCTGTCCACAATTCTCATCTCACCGAAGATTTCACCCCTCCTGTCGATGGTGCCGATATCGAGGCCTTCTTTGGTAATCCTTATATTGCCTGAAAGAAGAAAATAGAGCCAGGGATCCAGGTCGCCCTCTTTGATAATAATCTCTCCATCTTCATACTGTCGTATTTTGCTGAGCCTGAGCAATTTTCCCAGACTATTGGTTTCAAAATTCCTCAATGCCGGGATGGTCATGAGCTTTTGTATATTTTCTATATTCTCTTTTAAATATTTGGACTCAATCATAATCGCCTCGCAAAATTCAGGGTTTATTTTTCCGTATGTTCAACCCTTAACAGACTATTTATCCTTTTTCAAGACAGTCTTTGGAAAGCGCCTCATCGAATTTCACCGGGTACAGTCCATCAAAACAGGCCTTGCAAAAATGGTTTTCAGGGTTTTCAATACCGGTCGATTTCAAAAGTCCTTCAAGGCTGAGATAATACAGGGAGTCCAGACCGAGAAAATTCTTGAGTTCTTCTATTGACTTGCTTGCCGCAATAAGCTCGCCCCGGGTTGAAAAATCGATGCCGTAATGGCAGGGAAACCGGTGAGGAGGCCCACTGACCCTCAAATGCACCCGTTTCACTCCGAGCTTGCGGAGGGACTTGACCCTTGTTCTAACAGTGGTTCCCCGTATGATCGAATCTTCAATAATAATGATATCCTTGCCTTTTAAAAGCTTTTTTACCGGATTCAACTTAACCCGGACACCAAAATCGCGCATACTCTGGGTCGGTTGAATGAATGTCCTTCCGACATAATGGTTGCGGATCATTGCCATTTCAAACGGAATGCCCGAGGCTTCAGAATATCCCAAAGCGGCATACGTCCCGGAGTCCGGAAAAGGCATGACCAGGTCCGCTTCCACAGGCGCTTCATCGGCCAGGCGTCTGCCATGGGCCTTTCTTGTCTGATAAACGTTTTGTCCGAAAATAGTGCTGTCCGGTCTGGCGAAATAGATGAATTCAAATATGCAAAAACTGGGCTTTGCAGAAATATCCGTTTTTATACTCTCAAGGCCCTCTTCGCTGATAATCACAATTTCACCGGGATCAAGCTCCCTGACAAATTCGGCTTCGACGAGATCCAGAGCACATGTTTCAGATGCCAGAACGTATCTTCCGTCTAATTTACCCAGGCACAACGGCCTGAAACCGTTCGGGTCCTTTATTCCAATGACTTCACCTTTGCTTGTCAGCACGATAAAAGAAAACGCACCTTTTAACCGGGTGACTGTTTCCAGCAAGGCCTGCTTTAGGCCGTATGTCAGATTTTTTACCAAAAGGTGTAGAAAAATTTCACTGTCCATGGTGGTTTGAAAAATTGAACCCGCCTCTTCAAGTTCATTTTTCAGTATATGAGCATTTACAATGTTTCCGTTATGGGCAACGGCATATGACTTGTTTCGGTGATTAACTACAAATGGCTGGGCATTGGTGAGTATGGAACTGCCGGTGGTTGAATACCTGACATGCCCGATGGCGCTTTTCCCCTGTAACTGCTCAAAGTGGCTGATATCGAACACATCAGGCACCAGACCCATGCCCTTATGGGCGGCGATTCTTTGGTGGTTTACCACCGCAATTCCGGCACTCTCCTGTCCCCGGTGCTGGAGGGCATACAGCCCAAAATAGGTCAGCCTCGCCGCTTCGCGGTGTCCGTGAATACCGAAAATTCCGCATGCCTCCCGGGGTTTTTCATTTGTTACTCTATGCTGTTCTATTTTTATTGCAGATTTTGATTTCATTGTACCTTATACCTTTTGCCTCCATGCCTTTCCGCCTTCTGCCCTTTTTTTAATAATACTCCTGCAATGTTTTTACCGAAAGCTTTCTTTCTTTAAGCGCCTGAATTCCTCTTGATATAGCCATTGCTCCGGCAATGGTCGTCGTATAGGGAATGTTGAATTTGATAGCGGCACGTCTGATCATGTACCCGTCACGCCGTGATTTGTCTCCTGCACCCGTGTTAATGATGAGCTGAATTTCTCCGTTCTTGATGGCATCAACCACATGCGGCCTGCCTAAGGACACTTTGTTGACCTTTTTATTCGGTATGCCGTTATGAATCATAAATGAAGAGGTGCCCTTGGTCGCCATAATTTTAAAACCGATATGGTAAAATTGGGACGCCACTTCAAGGGCTGCCGGTTTATCTCTCTCCTGCACACTGATAAACACGCAGCCCGCAGGAGGAAGATTTTGTCCCGCACCAAGCTGCGCCTTGGCATATGCGGGTCCGAATTCGGAATCAATTCCCATGACTTCACCGGTGGACTTCATTTCCGGGCCAAGGAGAGTATCCACATCAGGCAGCCTGTTAAAGGGAAGAACCGCTTCTTTGACCGAAATATGAACCGGGGTCTTTTCCTCGGTCATGCCAAGGTCTGCTAATTTTTTCCCCAGCATAATCTTGGTGGCGAGTTTTGCCAAAGACACACCAGTGGCCTTGCTGACAAATGGAATGGTTCTGGATGCCCTGGGATTGACTTCCAGAACATACAGCTGTTTGTCCTTAATGGCATACTGCACGTTCATCAGGCCAACCACATTTAATTCTGCAGCCATGGCTTTGGTGGCTTTGACAATTTCATCAATCATAGACTCATTTATACTGTATGGAGGAAGTACACAGGCGGAATCCCCCGAATGAACGCCGGCAGCTTCAATATGCTCCATGATACCACCGATGGTGGTGCTTGAACCGTCTGAAATGGCATCCACATCCACTTCAACGGCGTCCTCGAGGAACTGGTCAATTAAAACCGGATGTTCAGGCGATGCGGTAATGGCAAGTTTTGTATAACTTTTCAGATCATTCGGGTCATAGACGATTTTCATGGCCCTTCCACCCAGCACATATGAAGGCCGGACAATGACAGGATATCCGATTGCTTCAGCCGCCACCACGGCTTCATTGACGGATGTGGCCGTTTTGTTATCCGGCTGAACCAGACCCAGTTTTTTTAACATCGCCTGAAAAAGCTCTCTGTCTTCGGCCCGGTCGATACTCTCCGGCTGAGTACCTAAAATGGGTACCCCTGCCCCAAACAGGGAAGTGGAAAGGTTAAGGGGAGTCTGACCGCCGAATTGCACGATGACGCCCATGGGTTTTTCTTTTTCCACAATATGAAGCACATCTTCCTTGGTCAACGGCTCAAAGTAGAGTTTGTCCGATGTATCGTAATCCGTACTAACGGTTTCGGGATTGCTGTTGACCATGATACTTTCAATCCCTTCCTCAGCAAGGGCAAACGAAGCATGGACGCAGCAGTAATCAAATTCGATTCCCTGACCGATTCTGTTGGGGCCACCGCCCAAGATCATCACCTTGTTTTTAGCGGAAACCCTTGCCTCGCATTCAGACTCGTAGGTGGAGTAGTAGTAAGGTGTCGCAGCCTTAAATTCAGCGGCACAGGTATCCACCAGCTTATAAACCGGACGTAGATTCAATTCATTTCGTTTTTGTTTAACGGCCTCTTCGGTTGTGCCGGTTAAGTGGGCCAGCTGGATATCTGAAAAGCCCCAGGATTTGGCCTGGATTAAAAGTGAGTCGGAAATATCGTTTTTGTCCTCGGCAATTTCTCGTTCAAGATCCACCATCTGCTGAAGCTGGTATAAAAACCAGGGATCGATACCGGTTAATTCATAAATGGACTGAACTGACATTTTCGCCAGCAATGCATATCGCAGGTAAAATATTCGCTGTGAATTCGGGGTGGCCAGATTCTGCTCAATTTCAAATTTTGTCGGCAGGCTTTCATCCTTTCCGTCCGCACCCAATCCAAATCTGCCGATTTCAAGGGATCTTAATCCCTTTTGCAGGGCTTCTTTAAACGTCCGGCCAATGGCCATGGTTTCACCCACTGATTTCATGGAGGTGGTAATAAAGTCCGAGGTTTCAGGAAATTTCTCAAATGTCCAGCGCGGTATTTTAACCACACAGTAGTCCAGAGCAGGCTCAAAGGAGGCAAAGGTCTCTCCGGTAATATCGTTGGTAATTTCATCCAGGGTATATCCCACCGCCAGCTTGGCGGCAATCTTGGCAATAGGAAAACCGGTGGCCTTGGACGCAAGTGCACTGCTGCGGGAGACTCTCGGATTCATTTCAACGACGATCATCTCTCCATTTTTCGGATCAACGGCAAACTGAACATTTGAGCCCCCGGTATCCACACCGATTTCGCGAAGTATGGCAATGGAGGCATCCCGCATCACCTGATATTCTTTGTCACTCAAAGTCTGGGCCGGTGCCACCGTAATGCTGTCGCCGGTGTGTATCCCCATGGGATCCATATTTTCAATGGAACACACGATCACCACATTGTCATTTTTATCCCTCATGACCTCAAGTTCATACTCTTTCCAGCCTAAAACCGATTCTTCCAACATCACCTGACTGATCAGGCTGGCGTCAATACCGCCCTTGGCCAGTTTTTCAAGTTCTTCCGGATTATAGGCCACCCCTCCACCGGTTCCGCCCAGGGTAAAAGCAGGACGGATAATGATGGGAAAACCGATTTCATCGGCAATGGCACGAGCCTTGTCCATATCCGTGGCAATACCGCTTTTGGGGATGCGAAGACCGATCTTTTTCATCGCCTGGCGAAACAGGTCCCTGTTTTCAGCCTTTTTGATAGATTCCACCGATGCACCGATCATTTCAACGTTAAAGATATCGAGAACGCCCGTATCGGCAACTTCTATGGCGGTATTTAAGCCGGTTTGTCCGCCCAGTGTCGGTAAAATCGCATCAGGCCGTTCCCTTTCAATAATCATGGCAACAGCTTCCGGGGTTACGGGCTCGATGTAGGTTTTGTCGGTCATCTCGGGATCGGTCATGATGGTAGCAGGGTTGCTGTTTACCAGCACCACTTCGAAACCCTCTTCTTTTAAAGCCTTGCATGCCTGGGTCCCTGAGTAGTCAAACTCACATGCCTGACTGATAATAATGGGACCGGCGCCGATGATTAGAATCTTATTTATGTCTGTGCGTTTTGGCATTTATTTGTTCATCATTTTTTTAAATTCATCAAACAGGTATCTTGCGTCATGGGGACCCGGAGACGCCTCAGGATGATACTGCACCGCAAAGGCTGGATATTTCAAATGCCTGAAACCTTCCAGGGTATGATCGTTTAAATTAATATGGGTGATTTCGATATCTTTTCCTTTCAAAGTTTCCAGGTCAACGGCAAATCCATGATTTTGAGAGGTAATTTCGATTCTTCCGCTTAACAGGTTCTTTACCGGTTGATTGCCACCCCGGTGTCCGAATTTTAATTTAAAGGTGGTTCCGCCCAGAGCAAGCCCCAGGAGTTGATGACCCAGACAGATTCCGAATATGGGACGATATCCTAACAGGGAGCGGATGGTTTCAATGGCATCGGTGACCGGCTCAGGATCACCGGGACCGTTGGAAAGAAAAATTCCGTCCGGTGCCATTTCCTTTACGGTGTCGGCTGGAGTTGAAGAAGGCACCACCACCACCTCAAAACCCGCAAATTCCAGGCATCTTAATATATTATATTTAATGCCGAAATCAAAAGCGACCACCGATTTTTTTTCTTTTCGGCACCTAAAGACGCTATTGTTTAAAACAGGCGTTTTAGAGTTAAAAAATTCCGGGCCGCCGTTTTTCCAGTAATAGGGAATTTTAGTGGTTACCTTTTTTGCCAGATCCTGTCCTTCCATAGGAGGAATTTCATTTGCCCGTTTCACCAGAGAAGACGGGTCTAGATCCTCGGTCGACACCAATGCTCGCATGACGCCGGTGTTTCGAATATGCCTGGTAATGGCGCGGGTATCCAGCCCCTCTATTCCGATAATTTGCTGTTTTTTCAGATAATCGGCAAGTGCCTCAGTGGATCGGTAATTGCTGGGAAAGCTTTGATATTCTTTTATAAGAAATGCGGAAGCCTGTATTCTGTCAGATTCGATATCTTCCGGATTGACGCCGTAATTACCGATTAAAGGATAGGTCATGGTGACCATTTGCCCCTTGTACGACGGATCGGTCAGTATCTCCTGATAACCGGTCATGCTGGTATTAAATACAATCTCACCCCAGGCTTCTCCAGGACCGGTAAAGCTCTGACATGGGAATAACCGCCCATCTTCCAAGGCTAAGAGTGCTTTCATTGTCTTGTTTAACATGATTTTGTGAAAAAAATCCCTATTTGTAAAAAGGGGGCAGGCGGGTTTTACCAACTTCCAAGTTCTGATACAAAAAATATTATGGTTTGGCAATAAGAATCTAAATAGTTTTATTTTTTTCTTTCACCACAGAATTACACGGAGATTCACTGAATTTTGGCTTTTTAATATCTGTGAAATTTCCGTGAAATTCCGTGGTAAATCATTTCAAAGTGTGATGACTTTCACATATTTGGTGTAATGTATTTCATTGCATATGAAGGACATTTATAATATAATCAACAACAATTTCAAATAAATGCTTTCACCAACATTCGGAGGAAATTGAATATGAGATATCTATTTCGCTCGATATTCATTGTGTTTTTTCTGATCAGCCTGCCGGCCGCCTCTTTTGCCTCCTTTTCGTCCTATCCGCCGACCTGGATAAATGACCACCAGAACGGATCACTAAAGCAGGCTGGTCTTTACCATGGAGTCAGCTTTGCAGATTTTAAGGGCGATACGCCCGGATATGATGATATCCGGCTGGCTAAAGACCGCGCCCTGGATGAGCTTTGCTGTCAGCTTTCGGTTTCCGTCAAATCACAGTTTAAAGAGAACTTTTGCCAGCAAGGCAACTTTGATGAACAGCATGTGGCTTCATCTCTTTTCGTAAGTACCAGAAAGACTTTGTCCGGGATAATACAAAAAGCCAAATGGACCGACAGCAAAAAACACCGTTACTGGGTTCTGGTTGTGATCGATAAAAAGAGTGCGGATCGACAGGTAAAACAGCAAAAGTTCATCAATGAAGTGGTGGATCGGCTGGAAAACAGGCAGGATGAGATTTTAAAAGGAACCAAAGAAATAGCCAATATTTTAAACCGGAATATGAAAGCCTTTGACGACCGGATGGTCCAGCTGCAAGATCTTTTGAAAACAATTGAAAAAAAGACAGATGCGTCAGGGGAGAGTACCAGAAAGGAATATGCAGATATTCGCAGCCAGATCGAACAGCTTGAAAAAACAAAAAAACAACATCTAAGCCAAATAGAAAATACCCAGCAACAGCAAAGTCAAAAGATAGATGAGCTGATCAGTCAGAACAAAGAATTTAAAAATCTATTAAACAAAATAGCAGGAAGCATAAAAAACGATTATTTTTTAGCTCTCACTGATGATGATGTAAAGCACAGTGGGGAAAACCGCAGTTTCAAGGTAAGAATTGAATCTGACAAAGGACAGGGAGCCGATTACTATAATGGCGAAAAGATAAAATTTAAAATAAGGGCCTCCAGGGACTGCTACATCAAGGTCATATACCTGTCATGTGTCGGCAAAGGCCGCAAGACCCAAACCATAAACACCCTCCTTTTCCCCAACGTTCACGACCAAAACAACAGAGTAAGGGCTGGGGAGACAAAAGTTATAGGCAAACTGGGTGAACTGGAAGTCCAGGCGCCCTTCGGCAAAGATGTGATTACCGTCATAGCATCGGAAAAGCAGTTTACGGATATAAAAGAAACTTTACGAAAAGCCGTAGACGGCTATTACTCGAAAACCGTTTCCAGCACCCGCGGGGCTGTGGCATTTAGAGGGGTTGGGGTGGTGCAGCCGGCAAATCTGCCGGTCGGGGCTCAGCACCAAGGAACGACCGCTGCCACTCATATAGCTACGGATACCTGCTTCATTGTCAGCCATACTAAATAGTGATGGCGTCGTATAAAGTCCCATCTATTGCGTTGCAGCGGTTTTTCAGAAACTCGGCATACTACTTGTATAGCCTCGTCCCTGAAAAACCACTGCGCCTTGTATATGGAACCTTCTACTTAACCATCAGTGATATTTTTTACGACGCCATCAAATATGTTTGAATGAAAAGTCCGATATTTGCCTGAAAAAATGGCAATTACCAGAATTAGAATTGCTGAAATTTCTTGACAAGGCAACGGTTTTCCTTCAATTTACGAAAAAGAATTAAAAGAAGGAAAATTTATGATTTTTAAGGAAATGACCGACAACCAGCGGCGTATTTTTATTGATACTATACAGCTTTATGACGCATTTATAGCGGCATTTAATAAAATGCGGTCATTCAGAGGAGGGATGCACTGGAAAAAGTCAAAAGGTCGCGAATATTTGTTTCGATCTCGAGATCGTTTTGGCTACGGCAAAAGTTTAGGACCAAGATCTTCTGAAACTGAAAAAATTCTCGCTAAATTTCAACAGGGCAAACAGCGTGAAAAGGAACGTCTGTCAGCACTTAAAAATCAACTTAAAGAGCAGTCCAGATTCTGCAAGGCAGCGCTGATTCAGCGAGCACCCCGGATTGTTAGCAATATTTTACGATTGCTGGATAAGCAAAATATTCTCGGTCGAAATGTAATGGTGATTGGCACCAATGCAATGTATGCATACGAAGCATCTGCGGGTGTGTTTTTTGATATTTCGGCAATGGCAACCAGAGATATGGATATTCTATGGGATATTCGTCCAAAACTTATTCTTGCTGTTGATAAGGATATGGATAATACCGGCTTGCTCGGTATTATTCGAAAAGCGGATCGGTCTTTTGAACCCATCAGTCCGGGTGGATTCCGAGCTGTAAACCGTGATGGATTTATGGTGGATCTGATAAAATCAGAACCAAAGCAGTTGCCCATAGAGGAAACAAGGCAAATGGGTGGGCCGGATGATCTAAAAGCTGCTGAAATTCGGAATCTTCAATGGCTTATTTCTTCTTCGAAGTTTTCTCAGGTTATCATAGGAGAGGATGGATATCCTGCTCCATTAGTTGCTCCTGACCCACGGGCCTTTGCCTTGCATAAATTATGGTTAAGTGAACAAACGGATCGTGAACCAATAAAAAAACAGCGGGATTATGATCAGGGGCTGGCGGTCGCGCAACTCATTATTCAATATTTGCCGCAATATCAGTTTAAAACGTCCGAGCTTCGCATGTTCCCAAAGGATGTGGTTCGAAGTGCAAAAGAAAAGATTTTAAATATTGATCTGCCTGCAGGGATAGATTTTAAAGAATGAACAACGGGAGCCAAAGCTTTTATTTATATTATCATTAGCTCAAATAAACGTTGTTATAAATAATCGGGGGATCTGAATATGAGACATGTATTCCGCTTGATGATTATCTTGCCTGTGTTTGTTACGATATTCTTGCCAGATATTTCTCTATCCGCAAAGAGTCAAAAAACCGCCCTGGTTATTGGAAATGGCGCATATACTTCATCTCCTCTTCGTAATCCTGTTAATGATGCTTCCGATATAGCATCTGCGCTAAAGAAACTTGGTTTTAAAGTTCTCCTTAAAACTGATGTCAATCAAAGAACAATGAAAAAATCCATACGTAATTTTGGTAAAGAATTACTTAATGGAGGAGTGGGTCTATTCTATTATGCCGGCCATGCCATGCAGGTTCATGGCACCAATTACCTTATTCCAATTGGTGCACGGATTGAGTCGGAATCAGATGTCGAATATGAAGCCATTGATGCAGGTAGGGTGCTCGGCAAGATGGAGGATGCCGGGAATGGGTTAAATATCATTATCCTTAATGCTTGCAGGGATAATCCTTTTGCCCGAAGTTTTAGAACATCTGAAAAGGGTTAGCCAGGATGGATGCACCGACAGGTTCAATACTGGCTTATGCAACCGCACCAGGTTCTATAGCTGCTGATGGAACAGGCCGGAACGGTTTGTATACATCCAAATTGCTAAAGCACATGGCAACACCCGGATTAGAAATAGAAAAGGTCTTTAAAAAGGTACGAGTAGATGTGCTAAGGTCGTCTCAGAAAAAACAGGTTCCCTGGGAATCATCATCCTTGACAGGAGAGTTCTATTTTAATCCTAAAAGGGGTATTGCTGTGGTAGGATCAACCCAAAAAATCGATACCGGTCTTAAAGCCGAACAAGATCGACTCGAAAAAAAGCGCAAGGAGCTTGCACGAATAGAGGCTGTGATTGAAGAACGAGGGAGGGTTGAGGCTGAGCGTAAAAGAATAGAAGCGAAAATGACAAAGTTGCTTGCCATGAGCAAAAGACCACCAAAGCCTGAATCAAAAAAGATTACCAACAGCCTCGGTATGGAGTTTGTATATATTAAGCCGGGCACGTTCATAATGGGCAGCCCTTCATCGGAACCCAGGCATCAAAGTAACGCGCGGCAACACAAGGTGACGCTGACAAAAGGTTTTTACATGCAGACTACTGAAGTGACCCAGGGTCAGTGGAAAGCGGTGATGGGAAACTACCCGTCGAAATTTAAAAACTGCGGAGATGACTGTCCGGTGGAGCAAGTATCCTGGAACGACGCGCAGGGCTTTATCAGGAGGCTGAACCAAAAGGAGGGCTCCGGCAAATACAGGTTACCCACTGAGGCCGAGTGGGAGTATGCGGCACGAGCAGGGAGCACAACGGCTTTTGCAAACGGAGGGATATCCGAGCTAAAATGCGGTTATGATGCAAATCTGGATGCCATGGGGTGGTACTGTGGCAATTCGAATAAGACGACTCATCAAGTGGCTCAAAAGCAGCCTAATGCCTGGGGTCTGTACGACATGCATGGTAATGTGTGGGAGTGGTGTCAGGACAGATACGGGAAAAACTATCCGTCCGGTTCTGTTACAGATCCAACCGGGCCTTCATCGGGTCCGGACCGGGTGTTCCGTGGTGGTAGTTGGCACCGCGACGCCGGGTTCTGTCGATCGGCCAATCGCGGTAGGAACGAGCTTGGCTACCGCCGTGAATCCCTGGGATTCCGGCTTACTCTTTCCCCGGGTCGATGAGCCGGGCAAATCGCTGAGTGGAGAATCGACCAGGGTGGATACGCCGAAAGAAATCCAGATAGCCTGGATGCTACACTATCAACATAAGACGATATACTTTGATTACTTTTAAGAAATTGTTTATCTGGTAATCTGATATTACAAAATAACCGGGATAATAATGATGAAATCCATACTTTCTCGTTTTGTTGCTGTAGCATGTCTGTTGATATTTTTAACTCCGAATATCGCCATACCAGCCCCAAAAAGGCGAATAGCTCTGGTGATTGGAAATGCCAATTATATCCATGGTGGCAGTCTTGCTAACCCTGTTAACGATGCAAGAGCAATTACTAAAAAGTTAGAAAATTTGGGGTTTACAGTTCTCAAACACGAAAATTGCAGTCAGAGAGCTATGAAAAAGGCAATTGATGCATTTGGTAGAAGTCTAAAAAGCTATGATGTAGGGCTATTCTTTTATGCAGGACATGGAGTCCAGGTAAAAGGGAATAATTACCTGATTCCCACCAATGCTAAATTGGACGATGAGAATGATGCGGAATACGATTGTGTGAGAACCGGTAGAATACTTGCTAAAATGGAAAGTGCAGGTACGAGAACCAATATAGTTATTTTGGATGCTTGTCGTGACAACCCTTTTGAACGAAGCTGGAACAGAAGAGCAAAAGGAAGCGGTTTGGCATTTATGAATGCTCCATCAGGTTCGTTGATTGCATATTCAACTTCACCCGGTATGACCGCTTCGGATGGTACTGGCAAGAATGGTCGTTTTACATCCGCCCTGTTGCATCACATCGATACGCCAAATATTACCATCTTGCAAATGTTTCAAAGAGTTCGCTCAACAGTTATGAATGAATCGGCCAACCAGCAGACACCCTGGGAATCCACCTCGTTAAGAGGCGATTTCTATTTTAATCCTAAAAGGGGTATTGCTGTGGTGAAATCAACCCATAAAATTGATACTGGCCTTAATGCCGAACAAGAAGAACTCGAAAAAAAGCGCAAGGAGCTTGCACGAATAGAGGCTGTGATTGAAGAACGAGGGAGGGTTGAGGCTGAGCGTAAAAAGATAGAAGCGAAAATGACAAAGTTGCTTGCCATGAGCAAAAGACCACCAAAACCTGAATCAAAAAAGATTACCAACAGCCTCGGGATGGAGTTTGTGTCTATTAAGCCCGGCAGTTTCGGGATGGGAAGCCCTTCAAGTGAACCTGGGCATCAAAGTAACGAACGACAACACAAGGTGACGCTGACAAAAGGTTTTTACATGCAGACTACTGAAGTGACCCAGGGTCAGTGGAAAGCGGTGATGGGAAACAATCCTTCGAATTTTACAAACTGCGGTGATGACTGCCCTGTGGAGAAAGTATCCTGGGACGACGCGCAAGGTTTTATCAGGAAGCTAAACCAAAAGGAGGGCTCAGGCAAATACCGTCTGCCCACTGAGGCCGAGTGGGAGTATACGGCACGGGCAGGGAGCAGGACGGCTTTTGCAAACGGAGGGATATCTGAGCTAAAATGCGGTTATGATGCAAACCTGGATGCCATGGGGTGGTACTGTGGCAATTCGAATAAGACGACTCACCAAGTGGCTCAAAAGCAGCCTAATGCCTGGGGTCTGTACGACATGCACGGGAATGTATGGGAGTGGTGTCAGGACTGGTACAAAAAAAAATTATCCGTCCGTTCTGTTATCGACTCAACAGGTCCTTCATCGGGTTCGCACCGGGTAATCCGCGGTGGTAGTTGTGACTACAACGCCTTGCGTTCCCGGTCTGCCACTCGCCGCGGGGCAGCGCCTGACAGGGCTTACGGCCGCTTGGGTTTCCGGCTTGCTCTTTCCCCAAGTCAGTGAGCCGGGCGGAACGCGGAATCGAACTCCGCAGCCCCGGAAGGTATAAGTAAAGGACTTCTGCTGGTGCAAGCTCATGGTCATAAGGCTTTGAAACAAATGAAGCTCCCCGCCGCAAGCGGACGGGGTATCAAAATGGAATAAAAACTATTTTAGATGATGGTGGGAAACGTAGTTTCCCCCCACACCCCCCTTCCATATGCTTGCCCCACCGCAAGCGGTTGGGGTATTAAAAACCTTAATAAAGACTGTTAGGGTAAGATACGGCAACGCCAAACCATTATTATGGGGTGAGTTTGTGTTTATGGGAGAGCCTTGATTTTATACAAAAGCACAGGGCTTCTGGACATCCTTTTGCTTTAATGTTTACAAGTCATGACCTCCGGCCCAGCCGGAGGCTTGCATAAAGCCCTATAAGGGCATCGATACTGATAACCCCTTAAGGGGTATTATTGTGTTAAAATTACTGTTCTGCGACCAAATCCATTT
>JAXHVO010000014.1 GCA_034189135.1 Thermodesulfobacteriota bacterium
CCTTTAACGAGTTGCCAATGCAAGTAAATTATGCATTTTCTGGAAAATCTTCGTTTTACTTCTATGCGATTTTACATCGTAAATTCAAACAGTTTTCAATTGTCGTTCAGACACTATCTAGGTGAGATAAAGATGGCGGTTAATATTTATCCAATTCCCCTCGGTGTGGCTCAGTGTTATGTCATCCAGGATAAAGGCGCTGTAATGATCGATGCGGGCGCTCCTAAAAAATCAACCCAATTTTTAAAAACCATTGAACACCATGGAATAAGCCCCAATGATATCAAGCTAATCATCCCAACCCATGGGCATTGGGATCATATCGGATCAGCAAAGGATATCAAACAAATAACCGGGGCAAGAATTGCCATGCACCATCGAGAAAAGGAATGGCTGGAAAAGTCTCAAAAGCATATTCCTCCTGCAGTTAATCTCTGGGGTCATATTATTGTTAAAACATTGGGGGGCTTACTGCCCCTAATCCGTTTTCCGGCCGCCCAAGTCGACATCACTTTAGAAGATGAAGATTTTTCTTTAACCGAGTTTGAGATTCCCGGAAAAATTATTTATACTCCCGGACATTCTCCTGGATCTGTCAGTGTTTTATTGGACACCGGAGATGCTTTTGTAGGTGACCTGGCCATGAGTTCGTTTCCATTGCGCTTAAGCCCCGGCCTGCCCATATTTGCTGACGATATTACACAAGTCAAAAACAGCTTAAAGTTATTGCTGGACAAAGGCGCCACCACCATTTATCCGGCACATGGCAAATCATTTCCTGCAGAATTGATTCGAACATTTTTATAAAAGGAACCGCATGAGAAGAAGTGAAAAAGAAATCACAGATCAATCGACCATCGAGGCAATCATTCATGCTTCCCTTGTTTGTCGCTTGGCTTTATCAGATGGGAATCAACCCTATATTGTGCCCTTATGTTTTGGCTACCGGAACCAAACGTTGTATTTTCACAGCGCCCGGGAAGGTAAAAAGATAGACCTACTCAAAAAAAACAATCGCACTTGCTTTGAATTTGACGTGAACAGCGAAATCATAGAAGCTGATAAACCATGTAAATGGGGCATGAAATACCAAAGCGTGATCGGATTTGGCAAAGCGATCTTTGTTGAAAATGTGGAAGAAAAGCAAAAGGGGTTAAACATCATCATGAATCATTATTCCAATCGAACTTGGCCGTTTGCCGAAAAAGCCATCGAGAAGATAGCTGTCATTAAAATCGAAATAGAGAAAATGACCGGCAAATATTCCTCATGATAATTCTTAAATGAGTAAAGAGTATAATAAACCGCAAAGCTTACCATGCTTTGTTAAAATTACCGTTATATTTTTAACTAAAGGAGTACGGTATGGAAATTGAAAACTGCGTGGCAATTGTGACCGGAGGTGCTTCCGGGCTGGGTGAGGCTTGTGTGCGTCAACTGGTAAAAGACGGGGCCACGGTTTCTATTTTTGACTTTGCACCGGAAAGGGGCCGACAGGTAGCAAAAGACCTGGGAGATTCGGTTATTTTCTGCCAAGCCGACGTCGCCGACGAAACCGATGTGGCATCAGCAATTGAGGAAACCGTCCGGGCATTTGGAGCCATACATGTGGCCATTAACTGTGCGGGGATGGGAATCCCGGAAAAAGTGCTCGGCAAAGACGGACCCATGGTGATGGAAAATTTTTATAGAACCCTGAATATTAACCTGGGCGGAACCCTAAATGTGATCCGCCTGGCTGCAGAAAAAATGGTAGACAATTCTCCCAATGCGGACGGAGAAAGGGGTGTGGTAATTAACACCTCATCTATTGCCGCATTTGAAGGGCAAATAGGGCAGGTTGCCTACAGCGCTTCCAAAGCTGCAATCGCAGGAATAACCCTTCCCATCGCACGTGAATTTGCCGATTACGGTATCCGGGTAATGACTATCGCACCCGGCCTTTTTGACACACCGATGATGGCCGGTCTTTCCGAGGAAGTAAAAGAAGCGCTGGGCAAGATGATTCCTTTCCCCAAACGCCTGGGATACCCTTCGGAATATGCACGGATGGCGAAACACATCATAGAAAACCCGGTTCTAAACGGTGAGACCATTCGCCTCGATTCCGCCATACGAATGGCTGCACGATAACAACCGAAATCAGCATTAAGCTATGCATTTTTCGATAAAATGAATTTCATCACAAGGAGTTTATTATGCGAGAAGTAGCAATCACGGGCGTCGGAATGACTCCCTTTGGTATTTTCGACAGAACCAATGTGGAGCTTTTCAGCCAGGCGGCACTTGAAGCAATGGCTGATTCCAATATTGAATCCAGGAACATTCAGGCTCTTTTCTTCGGGAACTGCCTTGGGGCCTTTGAAGAAGGCCAGCTTCATATGGCGCCTTTTATCCATTCAGCACTGGACCTTCCAGTGTCTGCACCGGCCACCCGCTTTGAAAGTGCATGCGCCACAGCTACCGTGGCGATTCGACACGCAGCGCTGCTGGTTGCCGCCGGTGTTTACGATGTTGTTCTGGCCGGTGGAACGGAAAGGGCGGCAGCCATGGGTACGCCCCTGGCGACACGAACCTTTGCCATGGCATCACATGCTCAGTACGAAACCCCGACAGGAATAACCTTTCCCGGAGTTTTTGCCATGGCCACGCACATGTATGCTCAAAAATACAACATCGAATTGAAAGAACTGAAAAAGCATATGGCGGAGATCGCCGTTAAAAATCACTTTCACGGTACAAAAAATCCAAAGGCGCACTTTCAGAAGGAAATCGATGTAGATAAGGTTTTAAACGGCATGATGGTGGCTGACCCACTTCAACTGCTCGACTGTTGCCCCTTTTCTGACGGAGCAGCGGCAGTGGTGATATCCGATGCGGCTAAGGCGAAAGATCTGGTAAAACAGCCAATTTTTATCGCCGGGATGGGACAGGCATCGGCCGGGCCCCTTCATATTCAGCAGGACCTGACGCGGGTAATCGCCAGAGAGACTTCATCCCGGAATGCGTATAAACAGGCCGGAGTAAAACCAACCGATATAGATGTTTGTGAGCTTCACGACTGCTTTACTACTGCTGAAATTCTAGCTATTGAAAGCCTGGGCTTTTATGAATTCGGCAGCGGATATGACGCAGCCACCAAAGGTGAAACCCGGATCGGCGGTAAAATAGCAATCAACCCCTCGGGAGGCCTTAAAGCCAAGGGGCACCCCATCGGCGCCACAGGCGCAGCACAGGTTACTGAAATCGTTGAGCAGCTCAGAGGCAAATCCGGTGATCGCCAGGTACAGGGGGCAAAAATCGGCCTGGTGGACACTCTGGGCGGAGATTTTGGAACTGTTTGCAATATTATTTTAAGGAGCGAAAGATGAAAAACCAACTGACTTTCAACCGCTATCAGGATGCTTTGACAGAAGATAGACTTTTGGGGTTATACTGTGAGGAATGCGGCACCTGCACACTTCCGCCTCAGGCCGTTTGCCGTTCGTGTGGAGGACACAAACTGAATGAGAAAGAAATTGGCAACACCGGAACTTTACGAACATTTACCGTCATACGAGTGGCGGCTGAAGGGATGACGCCCCCCTTTATCGTTGCCCTGGTTGAAACCGATTCAGGGGCATGGGTAATGGGAAACCTTGAAGGCGTGGATCCGGACAATACCGGTATGGAGCTGCTGGGACAACAGGTGAAAATTACCAGTCGGATAGTCAAAGGGGATATCTATGCTTACGGCGATATCCGTGTCCCTGTTTTCTCTCCGATATAAAACCAAATGAAAAAAGTAGTAAAACCAACGGAACCTGTTTTTTTTGGACGCATGAACACACAACTAGAAAATCTGTCATACCCTGAAGTGGAACAATATCTGAAAAAAAATGATATTATCCTTGTTCCCACCGGTTCGGTGGAACAGCACAGCCCCTATGGATTGATCGGGACCGATTTCATCACGGCCGAAGCTGTGGCCCAAAGGGTTGCACGAGCCATGCAGATACTTGTCGCTCCGACCGTCAAATATGGCGTCTCCCCTCATCATATGGCATTCAGTGGTACAGTTAGCCTTGTGCCCGACACGATGATCATGCTGATTTCAGATATTATTCAATCGCTGGTTGCCCACGGTTTCAGACGAATCGTATTCATCAACGGTCATGGTGGAAATATAAATGCCATAAAAACCGCCATGGAAAGGTTAAAAGCACAGAAGATCCAAGGATGTTTCGAAGTAATCTCCTGGTATGAAATGGAGGAAATACAACAGTTGAGCGAAGACCTTTACTCGGCTGAAGAAGGACATCATGCAACCCCCAGCGAAGTCTCCATCACCAGATACTTGAGGCCGGAGGCATTCGAAACCAAACCTGCTCACGAACTGCAGGTTAAAAATCCAAAATACTACTGGCCGCTGACCTGTGAAGAAATGAAAAAAGTATTTCCCGACGGTCGTATGGAATCCGCCCCATGGCTGGCGACGGCTGATCATGGCCTGAAACTACTGGATGAAGCGAGTCGAGCGATCCAGAAAAAAGTTGATGAGATCATGCTCCTCAAGGTGTTATAAGGAAGAACGAACCCCTTTACTCTTACAACTCACTTGAGCAGCTACCCCATCTCTGTTAAAAAGACATATCAATATATTGCTATCCTTTTTAAAATTCCTATGTTTTTAAATTCCGCTGACCGATTTTGACCATACCGGAAAGGCATGATCAAAATCGGTACATAGGGTAGTTTTTAACAGTACTTTTCGTTGAGTTTGTTTCATTTCAAAAGAAATGTCACTGTAATGCTACCTGTTTTACTTCCTTTTGGAGATAGAAACCGAAGGGTTTTTAGTTTTTGAATCATGCAGCCTTCAAGCGCTTGGACCTTCTTGGTGCCGCTCCCCCGGATTACTTTTGTCACCCTGCCGCTGGAATCGACCTTTAAAGTAAATATAAACTCTTTTTTTAGATTCCATTGCCACCAATGTTTCTTGTCGTAGCACCGATTTATGGTGGGAACAAACTTTTCAAATATTGTCACAACTGCTTCTCTTCTCAGTCTTCCGTTTACAGAGATTTTGCCTAATTTAATATGAATACGTTTATGATTTTCTTTATCTGAGATCGTCCCTGAAGATAAGATATCATCCTTTTCGTCTTCACATCTTTCTCTCTTTTCTTCCATCGGTTTACTTCTGCGGACCAGTAAAGATGGAGAAGCCGCAAGGGGTGAAATCCCTTTTGCCATACGAGATTTTCCTCCCACAGCGTAATCGGAAACGCCTTGGGGCAATGGTAAAGGCTGCCTGACCGTTGAAGCTTTGCCGTGTTTTAATCGGGCCTGCGTATCAACGGCAACAAATGAAGTATATCGGGTTAAAAGGTTATAGGTGAGGCCAAGGCTTGTGACCTCCTTGACTAGCTCATCGTCAGGTCCTAACCGATTATAATCGGACAGAAGAGCAATACGGTGCCTGGCCCACAAATAACGAAGAGCAAAGTTTGTTTTTAATGGTTCTACTTTTGCCACATTTACTTTCTTCCTGTAGGTGTGGTCTCCGGCAATTCCTTTCACAACTATACTGCCCTGTGGCGTGCCGCGCCATTTGCCGAAAAGAATAACAGGACGCTGGGCCATTACATCGGGGATGCTTGGCGGTTCAATGTCATAGGTTTTAAATTTGTCAAAGTCCACTGTAATTCCTGTCAAAACCGGCGACTCAATTAGCTTTCTGGATTTTACCGCCTTTTGCTGTGCTTCATCCGGCCGAGTAATGATAAACGGTTCTCCCATACCGACTCTGGCCATTCCTTCGATAAGATAGCGGTTTACGCTGGATCCGATACCAAAGGCAAACATATTGGCAGTGCCGAGATTGTTTCGGATCAGGTCAAATGCTTCTTTTTCAACGGAAACATAACCATCGGTAACAATGACCACGTTGCGCGAGTACCCTTTGGTCCCCTGCAAAGAAAGTGCTTTTTTCAACGCCGGAAGCAACCGGGTTCCTCCTCCGCCCCGCTGGCGCTCAATGACATTGATGGCATGATTAATATTCTGTCGGGTTGCCGGCAAAGACCTTTCCGACATTACAGTAGACCCCCCTGCAAACAAAAGAACGTTAAACCTGTCGGATGAACGCAGGTTACCGATCAAATCTTTAAGAAGTTTTTTGGATATATTTAAAGGAAAACCGTTCATAGATCCTGAAACGTCCACAATAAACATATATTCTCGAGGAGGTATCTGGTACTCTTTTACCCGCTTGGGGGGTTGAAGCATGAGCAGAAAAAAGTTTTCCCTTTCCCCTGTGGAAAGAAGAAGTCCTGTTTCTATCTTTCCGCCGGCAAGCCGGTATTTTAATATAAAATCACGGTTTCCCGCATATTGTTCAGATGGGTTAAGCTGAATGGATGCAAAATTTGATCCCTTATATCGGATATCAACCTTGTGTGTTTCACAACTGATGTCCTGAATAGGAAGACCTGCCGCAAGGTCTAATTTCATATCGAAGGTATAGGGTGCCGATTCTCCCTCATGAAGATATGGATTTGACGTCCAGTTTTCCGATGATCCCTTCTGGTCTGACGGCTGGTCAACATAGCGAGGGCCCACAACCGTCGGATAAACAAACTGGTAAACCGTATCGGTGGGTATCAGCAGCTCGTTATATTTAAGCTCCACCTTTATCAAGTCCCCTGGCAGAACATTTGCCACATTCATCTGAAATACATTGGGCCGCTGCTGTTCTAAAAGTGATGCACTCTTTCCTTCCTGTTTGGCCTGCTCATATTCGCGACGGGCTGCCTCACGCTCTCGAATTTTAGCAGTAATCACACGTTCGCCGATGGTCATTTTCATCCCGTAAACCGCAGCCCGGGTAGAAGCGGGGAACACGTAAATCGCCTCTAAAGGCTTTTTGCCTTCATTTTTATAAATCTGTGTAATCATGACATCAGCAATAACGCCTGAAATATTTACTTTTGCTGAAGTCGATTTCAGTGGCAACCGCTCTGTCTGAGGATCGTCACTCTTCACAAAAAAATACGGTGATAATGTCTGATGGGCATTTTTTTCCGGTTGTGCCAAAATGGTTTTTGCCAGCAGCAGCCCAAAAGCTGCGATGAGAATCGTTACTGTTATTTTTTTAAGTTTCATGGTAAACCTCCTTTTGTTTTTTTTGGTTTTATCTGCTTAGACAAAAGGCAGGCAAAAAAGTTCCCAAAAAATTTGATTTAAAATTGAGGTGTCCAATCTTAGCATTGTTAACTTAGGTTCTTAGAGTGGAGACTGCTTTTTTCAGGCTTGATAGAGATATGGCAGGTTTTTGATAAATTGATATAATAAACAATTTCTGTTATAAGGAACATACTATAAATTGAAGCGCCTGGGCGAATCGGCTTTCTTAATATTGAACCCCACTGTAATTGAAGGACGTTTTGAAACTGATTTACCTTCGCCCTGATACCGGCAATTTGTGCTGGTTTTGTCATACACGTTCAACGAGCTCACTATAATCATGAAAATATGCCAAAAATGTGGACAAATGGTGGCCGAAGAGATCTTGTCCTGCCCTTCTTGCGGGAATGAAGTGGTTGAAGGAAGAAAATATATAGATGATTATCAAATTGTCGAAGTCCTCCACGAAGGATATTCCAGCATCCTATGCCGTGCGATTAAGGAGGGCACGGATGATCCGGTAATGATCCGCATTTTCACGCTTCAATCCGGAGTCGATGAGGAGATCGCTGAGCGGCTACAGGAAGAGCTTGAGGAACTTAAGAAGCTTCCGGAAAATTATTTCGTCAGGCATTTGGAAATCCGAAAATCATCCGACGGACTTTGGTACAGGGTCAGTGAATGGATTGAAACGGAAACCTGGGGTAATTTGTTGGCCTCCGGTCGCCTCCAGGACTTTCGAACAGCTTGCAAACTTTTTTACAAGATCGCATCCATTCTCGAGGGTCTCCACCAAATCGGACATTTTATCCCCCACCTTATTTTAAATGACCTGATTATCATCAAGAACGACAAAAAAGATCTTGAAGTAAAAATAGATTACAAAGTTTCCCGCTTTCTTGATCCCCAGATGGGTCAGTCTCCCCCCATGCTGAAAAAACTTATTGCCAGCCATCCGGATATTATTCACCAGCGCCCCCTCGATTTCAGGAGTGGAATATGGTCTTTGGGAAAAGCTTTGGTGGAAATTCTTTCTGCTGACTATGAAATCAAAGATTTTCATGCCAAAATAGATGAATTGCAACTCCCCCAAGATGCTAAAGTTCTGCTAAAAATTATGCTGGCTGACGATCCCGATCTCAGGCCACAGTCGATGTCAGAGGTGGCTGATAACTTATCGCAGCTAATCGATAGTAAGGCTGAAGCCATACCATCTCCGGTAGTTGAAATCAGAGGGCTTAAAAAAAGAGTAAGCCTTCTGGTACTTATTTTGTCCATGCTGCTGGTAGTTGGCATATTGGCGTGGCTCTATTTTCCTTTCAAAAATCGAAATAGCGAAGAGATCCTTGAAGATTTCGCCAACAGGTATGCGTCATCCGTCGCCTTTGTTTTAGCCGATTACTGGCTGGAAGATGGAAAAAATTATTTTTACCGCAATCGAACCGAAGGAACCGCCTTTCTGGTGGATAAAGAAGGCTACCTCCTGACCAATCGCCACGTTGCCTGTCCATGGCTGGAGGATAATAACCTTTATATACTGATTAACCGGCTCAAACAGCTTCAAAGACCTGTTCGTTTAGGATATCGACTCTTTTTATGGTTTGAAGGGGAAAAAGCCTTTAAACGCCTGCCGAACTTACCCGGCAGCCCCGATTTAGAAGATATTTATTTTGTTGAATCCGCATATAGTACTGATGGAATTTCCCGGCTGACCATAGCTGGAGTCGCCAAACCGCCGGTGAAGACCTGGCAACTGATCAAATCTCCACTTAAGGATGACTTTGCTGTGCTAAAAGTGGACCGGCTTCCTGATGGACTGGTCCCGCTGCCCATTGACTATGAAATGGAAGCGTTGAAAATTCAAAAACTTTCACCGGTAATTACACTGGGATTTCCTCTCGGCAGCCGCACCCAGGCAAATACAGTGAATGTCAGTGTGACCAGGGGACATGTCCGGCGAACATTTGAAAACCTGATTCAGGTGGATACATCCATACACCGGGGTAACAGTGGGGGACCAATTATTGATACCAGCGGGAAAGTGATCGGTATTGCCTCAAAAGTGGCTGCAGACTACACCGCCGGCCCCAGGCCGGTAATCACTCTTCTGTCGGACATAGGAATGGTACTGCCCATAACCAAGGCTGCGGCCTTTCTTAATGAATTGAAATCCGGGCAAACCAAATGGAACGGCGTTTTAGACCTATCCGTTGATATCAAGATAAAACAGATTGCCGATTTGGCCCGTAAGGGGAAATGGGACCAGGCCAGAGCACTGGCCGATAAAGACCTGAAGGTAAGTTTTGATCCCATGCTGGTTATGGCAGCAGGAATGATGCACCTTTGTTCAGAAGACTACCAGGGAGCAAAGCACCTTTTCAGCCAAGCTTTATCAATGGATAGCGAAAATAATCAAGCAAGGTGGATGCTTTTTTTAATCGATTGGATGGAAAACCGGTCAACTGTGAGTCTTTATCGCCAGGAATTAATCGCTTTGGACTGGCGGTCGCCGTTCGAGTTTTACGGTTACCTGGTGCAGGTTCTGGAAAGACTCATAGATGAAGCCTCAGCCGTTAGGGGTGGGTATTCCGAGGATGAGAAGAGCTGGCTTTACTATATCCTTAGCCTTGTTCGTCTAAATCAGGGAAACCTGGAAGATTCCGAGACGCTGCTGAGAAAGGCTGTATTGGTCGCTAACAACGACAGCTGGCCTTATCTCCTATCTATTTCCAGGCTGGAACAGGTTCAAAAACAACGGCTGGCATCCCTGAAAAGAAAAACCAAAAGAACTGGATATCTATCTGATACAAAAAAATTTTCGCAAACAATAAAAAAAGACTATTTGCTCAAAAAAGAACGCCTTGAAAAACTCGCACCTCTTGTTTCCAGGCTTAAAGCAAATTCCATAACTCCGGGAGACAAGCGGGAAATATTAGAAAAAATCATGGAGATTGTTAAAGTTAATGATGCCATCCTCGTGGGGATGGCCTATTACAGCGCGATGAGCGAAGAATGGGAGCTTGCCCTGAAGTATGCCCGGGCTTTCCTTGAAGTTGGAGGTCGAGAAAATGCAGGACGTTTAAGCGTTGGTTTGCTGGAGCCCTGTATACTGAACCATATGGGTCGAAAAGATGAAGCAATGAAAAGACTCAAAGTGCTCAGTGTTCAGACAAATAATCATTGGTACAGACATATCGCAAAATGCCTGCTGGGTGAAGAAACCGAGCAATCCATTGTTAAAAGAACGGGTGAAAGCCCGGAATATATGCTTACCGCCCATTGTGCTCTGGGATTCTGGGCAGAAGGTATCGGTGAAAACAAGAAAGCGTTAAAGCACTATAAAGAGGCCCTTGGATCGTATATGGATGACTGGCTCGAATACGAGTTTACCGTGGAGCGGATCAAAAAGTTGAAATAGATTTCAAAACAGACACTCATAAAAGGGAGTGTCTCTCATTTAGTAGAAAGGGTAAGTTAAGCAAGATCAAAATATAATGAATTAAAGGGCTGCAAAGTTTTTCATTCTCTACTCAGTTTGTCCGAAGAAGTGCCCCAATCCCAATTGGTTAAACCCGATTTCCCGATAAATAGCCGGCTGCCACTCTTATGGAAAAATTTGAAGAGGGCTTTATGTTTTCCTATCATGATGATACTTGGTGCCGGTTTGACAAAACCAGACCTACTTAATTGGGGGGTCGCAATGGCCTTTTTTGTGAACTGTTTGATCTTTAAGGATTGTTATACTGTTTGCCATATTGGTCAGTCAGGGGAAGCGTCCATTTGCCCGGACGAACTGAGTGGCGATTGAAAAACTCCCCGACCCTTCATTTAATCCTTTTAAGGGTTGTGGCGCAGTTCGTAACCGCCGAGCCACCGACATTAAAAACAACCCCGATTTCCGGCTGTCGCTTTTGAGGTGCTGCGCCTATCGGCTCACCCACCAGCTGTTTATAAGCCAGGGCATGCATGGAAGTGCCGGTGGCACCCACCGGATGGCCTTTGGACTTCAGACCTCCGGAAAGGTTTATCGGACAGTCATCATCCCGTGTATACTTTCCTTCAATAAAATCCCACCCACCCTGACCATCTTTGGAGAGGCCAAGTGCTTCCACACTGAGAATTTGATTGATGGTAAAACAATCATGAACTTCAGCGAAGTCAACGTCTTCTATGGTAATACCGGCCTCCTCAAACGATTTATTAATCGCCTGTTTACCCGCTGTGAGCTCATGCATATTGGGTCGTACATTTTCCGCCAGCCTTTCGGTGGTTTGGCCAATGCCGGTGATTTCAACAGCCCTGTTGCTGATAGAGACGGCTTCATCGGTGGGAGCGATAACCAGGGCGGCCGCTCCGTCGGTCACCAGTGAGCAATCGTGCAATCTCAACGGAGGGGCAATCATGGGATTGCCTCCCTTACCTCCATCAGGGAGGCTTAAGATTGCTTCTGAATTGGTAAGGCCCAGCCTGTCCGGCGGACTTCCCTTACCGAAATGGGCCAGAGGATTTTCCAAACCGTTACGGTAGCATAGAGCTGATACGGCTGCCAGCATTTGCCGTAATTCTTCGGCACTGTACCCGTAATGCGCTTGATAGCCTTTGGCATATTCGGCAAACAGGCCCGGAAACGTCATTCCTTTTGAACCCTCTGTGGGCCAGTGGGATGAACAGGCCAGTACGTGGGTCATGTCTTTGGTGCTTAGCAGATTCATTTTTTCCACGCCGATAATAAGCGCTCTGTTAAATCGTCCGGATTCGATCCCATATACGGCATTATAGAGCGCCACCGATGATGATGCACAGGCTCCTTCTGTGCGTGTGGTGGGAATAAAACGCATCGATTCAGGGGCCACTTCCAGTCCCAGCGGTCCGACATGCTCTTGATTAAGAAAGAGTGAAGGGGAACAGGAGCCAACCCAGATGCCGTCAATCTCCTCCGGCTCCAGGCCGGCATCTGCAAGGGCACCTTTCCCGGCCTCGATCAACAAATCATAGTAGGAGACCATGTCTTTGACCTCTCCCGTTTCTCTGTTTTTTTCAACAAACGCCCCAAACTTTGTATTGTATGCACCAATGATGCTGACTTTACTCATGAGTTTTCCTTTCGACTAATATCAGTTTACCCGGTTTGCCCGCTAGAAACAACCGGTCAAAACCAGACGTGATGTGTCACAATCCAAGGTTGCCTCTTAGACCACTTAAAGGATTCTATCCTTTAGACCCCAGGCGTAATCCTCCGTGCACAAAAAACACCTCCCCGGCCAGGGCTTCGTTTCGATAGAGTTCGCCGGCTAAGGATGCCACCTCCTCAGGTTCAATCAAACGGCCGATGGGAACATCCTGCAATATTTTATCCAAGGCTTTTTGATTCATGCCCTTTAAGATGGCCGTGGCACAATATCCCGGCGCAATGGCCACACAACGGATTTTATCGGAAAGACCGCGACGGAAAAATTCCGCGGTAAGCACTTTCGGCATCACCGACATGGCCGCTTTGGTAGAAGAATAGTTGATCTGACCGGCCGTACCCAGAGAACCTGTGGAAGATACCAGGCAAATGAGTCCTTTGCAGTTGTGGTTGATCATCCGTTCGGTGCACTCGCGTACCGTTAAAAATACACCGGTCAGGTTAATGTCCACCACTTTTTGAAACTGATCCAGGGCCATTTTCTTTTTCACTTTACCGGTTTCTCGATCTGTGGCTACCATAAGCCCGTCCATTATAATTCCGGCAAAGGGCGCCACCAGGTTAATCCGACCATATTTTTCTATGGCCACATCTGCCAGCCGGGCACAATCGTTTTCATCAGTTACGTTACAGATAACCGTCGCCACTTCTCCGGTGATTTTTTCAGCCGCATTTTTTAATGGTTGTTCAGCAATATCGCCGATAACCACTTTTCCTCCTCGTTGCGTCCAGTACCGGGCCATTGCCAGTCCGATACCACTGGTACCGCCGGTAATCACCGCCACAGAATCTTTTATTTCCAGCATGATATCCCCCTCACATTTTTATATTTACTCACAGTATTTTAATCTGCAAACATTATACCAAATTGAAACATAGAAGATTTTTTTTAGGCAAAAGTATATCAGTCACTCAAATTTTACCTGAGGCACTGTTTTTGCAAGGGAATTTTACGGGATGAGATCTCAATAATCTTTCCTAAATTTGACCCGTTGAGCGAGCCAAACCAATTTTTCACTCAAATATCAACAGGGAGGCGAAAATATGAAGGGCATAGAAGGACAAAAAAAACATCCGGTACTTTCTTCCTTACCTCCACAAAGAGCCAAAAAAGGAAAAATTGTGTCGGCTGAAGAAGCCATTCGGGTGATTCGAGATGGTGACACCGTGGCAACCGGGGGTTTTGTGGGGACCGGTTTTCCCGAAGAGTTGGCGGTGGTTTTGGAACAATATTTTCTGGAAAATAAAAAACCCAAAAATCTGACCCTGGTATATGCCGCCGGTCAGGGGGACGGTGCAGACAGGGGACTGAATCATCTCGGACATGAAGGGCTTGTAAAAAAAGTCATTGGCGGTCACTGGGGACTGGTTCCCAAGCTGCAAAAACTGGCGGTGGAAAATAAAATTGTGGCTTACAATCTTCCCCAGGGCGTTATTTCGCATATGTATCGGGACATTGCTGCAAAGAAACCGCGAACCATTACTTCGGTGGGGCTTGGCACTTTTGTCGACCCCAGGAATGGCGGCGGAAAACTTAACGATTTGACCACAGATGACATGGTAGAACTGATCATATTTGATGACAATGAATACCTGGCCTACAAGACGTTCCCCATAAGCGTGGCGATTCTGCGGGGGACCACCGCCGATACAAACGGTAATATCACCATGGAAAAAGAAGCCCTGACACTGGAATCGCTTGCCATCGCAACGGCAGCTAAGAATTCGGGTGGTTTTGTCATTGTACAGGTGGAAAGAATTGCCGAGCCCGGTACATTAAATGCCAGGCAGGTAAAAATTCCCGGTATTATGGTGGACTGTGTGGTGGTTTCCCGACCGGAGAACCACTGGCAGACATTTGCCGATAGGTATAACCCGTCTTTCAGCAGTGAGGTTAAGGTCCCCATTCAATCGGTTGCCGCTATGGAGATGAGCGCCCGAAAAATCATTGCCCGCCGGGCCGCTTTTGAGCTAAAGGCCAACAGCGTGGTGAATCTGGGAATCGGCATGCCGGAAGGCATCGCCAATGTGGCCAACGAAGAAAAAATACTTGATCATATCACCCTGACTGCAGAGCCTGGTGTTATTGGCGGAATCCCGGCAGGCGGTCTTAATTTCGGTGCTGCAACCAACACCGAAGCGGTAATCGACCAACCCAATCAGTTTGATTTTTACGATGGCGGGGGGCTGGACCTGGCTTTTCTGGGGCTGGCCCAGGCCGATAAAAACGGCAATTTAAACGTCAGTAAATTCGGACCTAAGCTGGCAGGTGCCGGCGGTTTTATCAATATCAGTCAGAATGCGAAAAAAATTTTTTTTGTGGGCACCTTCACGGCCGCCGGTTTGAAGATTTCTTTAAATGGGGAAGGCTTGAATATTGAGCAGGAAGGAAAAGTAAATAAATTTACCGACCGGGTGGAGCATGTCACTTTCAGTGGCGAATACGCCCGTAGGAAAAATCAATCGGTGATGTATATAACCGAGCGTTGTGTTTTCACCCTGACTGATGAGGGTATGGAGTTGATTGAAATCGCACCGGGGGTGGATATTGAAAAAGACATACTGGGCCACATGGATTTCAAACCGATTATCCACGGTGCGCCGCGGCAAATGGACGCCAGGATCTTCAGGCCGGAGCCTATGGGGCTGAAAGATGACCTTCTCACCCTCAGATTGGAAGATCGTTTTACCTATGATCCGGTGGAAAATTTATTTTTTGTTAATTTTGAACGATTTTCAGTGACTTCCAGTGAGATGGTGAATGACATTAAAAAAGCGGTGGAAAAGATTCTTTCACCATTGGGTCAAAAGGTCTACACCATTGTCAATTACGATGATTTCAACATTTTACCCGACCTGGTGGACGATTACACCGACATGGTTAAGTATCTGGTTGATCATTATTATTCAGGGGTGACGCGCTACACCACCAGTGCTTTTCTCAGAATGAAACTGGGGGGCGCATTGCAACAGCGTGATGTGGCGCCGCATATTTATGAGAGCAGTGAAGAGGCATCCCGTGCGCTAAAACGCGGGTGATGCTCACCAACCTTATAATGCTCGATGGCCCTTCGCTCTCAGGGCCATCATTAATATGTATCAATTTGGCTACAGGTTAATCCGGCTGAAGCGCAATACTGTACTTTTTCATCTTCTTATATAAAAGCGTACGATGGATGCCGAGCAGACCGGCGGCCTTTGCCTTGTTATAATTTGTTTCTTCCAGGGCAAATAAAATGGCCTCTCTTTCTGCCGCTGCCTGGGCTTCTTTAATTGATGATTGATTGTTTTGTATGGTCTGTTGCCGGCCCCGGCTAAGATAAAGCGGCAGGTCTTTTACCTGAATGGTGTGACCCTCCAGAGCAGACAGCGCCCGCTCCAGGACATTGGACAGTTCCCGCACATTTCCCGGCCAATCCGCCTCTCTGAGTATGGCCTCCGTACTTTTATCCAACCGGATGCCCGACATGGTTGCCTCCTGTGCCAGATTTTTCAGCAGATACCGTGCCAGAAGAACAATATCGCTTCGTCTTTTACGCAACGGTGTAATGTGGATCGGTATAACGTTCAGTCGATAAAAAAGGTCCTTACGAAATCGGCCACTGTCCACCATTTCTTCCAAGTTCTGATTGGTGGCGGCAATGAGGCGAAAATCAGATCGGATGAGCTTGTTTCCCCCCACCCGTTCGAATTCCTTTTCTTCCAGAACCCTGAGCAGTTTGGGTTGCATTTCCAGAGGTAGATCCCCTATCTCGTCCAGAAATATTGTGCCCTTTTGGGCCAATTCAAATTTTCCGGGTTTGCCGCCGGCTCGTGCCCCGGTAAACGCCCCTTTTTCATAGCCGAAAAGTTCCGATTCCAGTAAATCCTTGGGGATTGCCGCACAGTTGATACGGACAAAGGGGTATAGCTTGCGGAGACTGGCGTGATGTATGGCCTGGGCAAACAGCTCTTTACCGGTACCGCTCTCTCCGGATATCAGCACCGGAAACTGGTTGGTGGACGCAATGAGGGCTTCTTTTTTTAATGATTTAATGGTCTTGCCGTGTCCAATGATGCTGTCGAACGTGTACTTGGTCGAACGCAAATTAAAAAGCTCTTCCTCATACAGCTTGACCTTCGATTCCAGCAGAGAAAGGTTTTTGGCCAGCTTGCCCACGTCCCTGACATCTTTGAACATCACCTGTCCGAAGACTGCGATGACCTGACCCTCTTTTTTGATCGGAATCCGTTGAACCACCATTTTTTGCCCCTTAATGCGATGGGATCGGTTAATTTCCGGTTTACCGGTTTTGGCCACAATATGCATGCGACTGTTTTCAATCGCTTCCGTGCAGTGTTTACCAATCTGTTCCGCAGGGTTTAGTCCCAAAAAATGACCGTAAGGCCTGTTAAAGTGGGTAATAAAGCCTTTGGCATCCGTTACCATGGAACCGTTATAAATACTGTCAAAGATGAGCCGGTACATCTCAAGTTGTTCCCGGGTTTTTTTCAACTCTCGGCGGAGTTTTTTATCTTCCATGAGGTCTTCCTCCGACAACTTGGAAAAACGGTATTTATGGACGACTTATTATTGTATCAACGAGGCGACATGTATAGATTTTGATACAGTTTTTGTATATACCTTGGACGATGCTGTGTCGAGAAAAAAATGAATATCACTTATAAATTTAAGCCAATCCGTGTGAGTATACCCTGCAAGATCGACAGGCGGTGTCTTTAAAAATTTTCCCTTGGACCTCACTTAAGTTGTGGCCTGAAATTTGCAGGAATCATTTTCAAGCAGGGTTTGTGAACTTTTGCTTTCAGGAGGAACGCTGGTGGAGATTAAAGAACCGGAAATCAAACGCGATGAGATTCTGATCCTTCAAAATGATCAATTCAACCCGAATAATGTTTGTATTGTCACCGGTTCGGGGACAGGAATCGGCAGAGCCACCGCCATTGCCGCTGCGGCAAATAATTTAATGACCGTCGGTCTGGATATAAACGAAGAGGAGGGGAATAAAACTCAGAAAATGGCTCGCGATATGGGCGGGCAAATGATTTTTATCAAAACGGACCTGACAAAGGATGAAGAACTAGAGCATGCTGTGGTCGAAGCCACCAAGCTGGGAGCGATTAAATATCTGGCCAATATCGCAGGCATTCAACACATCGATTCGGTCGACAATTTCCCCATGGAAAAATATGATCTGATGCAGCGACTCATGCTGCGGGCTCCGTTTTACCTTTCCAAGCTCACCATCCCGCATATGAAAAAAAGCCAGGGCGGAAGTGGGGTAATTGGCCACATGGCATCAATCCATGCCCATATCTGCACGGTCAACAAACCGGTTTACAATATCACTAAGTTTGGTTTGAGGGCACTGGCGCAGTCCATCTCCGCAGAAGGTAACGGCAAGATCCGCTCGTTTACCATCAGTGCAGGATTTGTAAAAACGCCTTTGGCACTCAACCAGATACCGGCGCAAGCTACTCAGCGGGGTATTTCTCAGGAAGAAGTGGTCCGTGATGTGATGATGGGTAAATCGCAGATTAAAGAGATGATGTCGCCTATTCAGGTGGCGAACCTGTTTCTTTTTGGTTTTTCTGATTTTGCCAGCTATCTGGTCGGTGGGGATCTTCTCTTCGATGGCGGGGTTGTTTTAACCTATTAATTTTAAATTTTTTAAACCAAAGGAGTGAGTTTCGGTGCGTGTAGATCAATACAGCGGGCGGATGAACTGTTAAATGGGCGATAAATGTATGACAAAATTTCCCAGTTGATCCCCATTTCGTTTCAGCCGATAGAACCTGCATAAACTGTAACTAGCAAAAAGGAGGAAAAAATCATGAAAAAAGTTGCACTTATTACAATGATCCTGTTCGCATTTGCGGCCGTTTTCAGCTTGTCCATGGGAACTGCGCTGGCGAAAGAAAAGAAGATTTTACTTAAAGTACCGATGGCCTATCCCTCAAAGCTTCCGGGACTGGGCACCACCATTATCTGGATGGCGGAAAGAATTGAACTCCTCAGCAATAACACAATGAAAATTAAAATCTATGAACCGGGCAAACTGATTCCCCCGTTTGAAATGCTCGATGCAGTTAATGCCGGCAAGGTCAACGCCTGTTACGGTGTTTCCGGATACTGGCAGGGTAAGTTTCCTGCAGCATCCTTTTTTACTGCGGTTCCTTTCGGACCGGAGGCCACCGAGTACATTGCATGGATTTACTACGGAAATGGGATGAAGCTCTGGCAAAAAATGTATGATGACGGCGGAATGAATGTCAAAGCACTGCTCTGTGGGGTGTTACCTCCGGAAACCTCTGGATGGTACGTTAAAGAAATCAAGAGTATTAAAGATTTTAAAGGGCTGCCGATTCGCTTTTTTGGGCTCGGTGGCAAGGCCCTTCAAAAATTGGGTGCGTCGGTTACCCAAATCCCGGGGGGCGAAATTTTTGCCGCTCTTGAGAAAAGGGCCATTGAAGGGTCCGAGTTTTCCATGCCCGCCATCGACACCAAGCTCGGGTTTTATAAAATTGCCAAATACAACTATTTTCCCGGCTGGCATCAGCAGGCCACCCTGTTCGAACTGCTGATCAACAAAGATGTCTGGAATTCGATGAGCGACAGACAGCGCATGCTCATTGAAGTGCTGTGCAAGGCCAGCACCCTGGACACCATGGCCTGGACCGAATCGATTCAGTACAAAGTCATGCTGGAGAACGAAACCAAACATGGGGTGAAGAACATGTACTGGTCAGATGACATGCTGGCCAAGTTCAACCAGGCCTGGCTGGACGTAGCAAAAGAATCTTCGGCCAAAGATGCCTTTTTCAAAGAGGTGTGGGATGACCTGCAGAAGTTTCGCGGTGAATACAAAATCTGGAAAGATTACGGATTTTTGCCCAGGCCCAAACCCGGCAAATAGTGATGCGGGATGATCCGGAATAATTGCGGCAAAAGGCAGTAAACCTCCTCCCATTATTCCGGACGGCATTTAATAGACCCTCTCTAAATGAGACCCAGGTGGCATCGATACGGTGCCACCTTATCTTCTACCACCCTTTATAGGGACATCGCCATGAATAAAGAGACAAAAGAAACCCCAAACAGATTCAGTGACACCATTGATATCATTATCCGTCGCATTGGTCATGTTTTGATGTGGGCCAATTGCATCGTCATTCTGCTTATTATTCTTCAGGTCATTTTACGATACGGGTTCGGCCACGGACTGGTGATTCTGGAAGAACTCCAGTGGCACTTTTATGCCGTGGGGTTTATGTTCGGTCTTTCCTATGCGGTCATGACCGATTCTCATGTGGGCATGGACCTGGTTTACGATAAAATTTCACCCAAGTGGCAATGCCGGTTGGATATTTTAGGCCTCCTGTTTCTATTGCTCCCCTTTGCAGCGATTCTCTGCTACCAGTGCCTTGATTTTGTCCATGAATCCTGGCGGCTCAACGAACGGTCGGTGGCACCCCAGGGATTGCCCTGGCGCTGGGCGATCAAGTCTGTTGTACCCATATCGTTTGCTCTGGTCGTGCTGGCTTCACTTTCAAGATTGGTCCGGACCCTATCAACCTTAAGGAGATTGTAGCCCATGGAGATCAGCGATTATCTGGTCATTTTTATGTTCGTTACATTTATTGCGCTGCTGTTTACCGGGTTCCCCATCGCGTGGGTTCTGGGCGGTACGGCAGTCATTTTTACCGGCGTCGGCATGCTGGCCGATATCTATCTGGACGCGTTTACCGGAATTAACTACGTGGTATTTAGTATGAACGTCAATCGCGTGTATCGGTTCATGTACAACTGGGTTCTGATCGCCCTGCCGATGTTCATCTTTATGGGGCTGATGCTTGATCGATCGGGAATAGCCGAAAAAATGATGAAATCCATGCAGAACCTCTTTGGTAAAGTCCACGGCGGTCTTGCAGTAACGGTCTGTTTGATCGGAATTATTCTGGCAGCCTCCACCGGAATTGTAGGGGCTTCCGTCGTCCTGTTGGGACTGTTGACCATTCCGGCCATGATGAAGCAGGGGTATTCCAAAACTTTCGCAGTAGGCACCGTTGCCGGTTCCGGAACCCTGGGCATATTGATTCCGCCCAGCATTATGCTGGTGATCATGGCCGATCAACTTGCGCTTTCCGTTGGCGATCTTTTTATGGGCGCTGTGTTCCCGGGTTTGATACTCGGTATCCTTTATATTTCTTACATTCTTCTCGTCGGGCTGATTCGACCGAAAACAGTTCCCCTGGATCCGGAACGAAAACCGATCAAGTTGCGCATGATTTGGGAGGCATTGAAAGATATACTGCCGGCGGGGCTTTTGATTCTTGCCGTTCTCGGCTCGATATTCGCCGGCGTCACCACACCTACGGAAGCCAGCGGTGTCGGTGCATTGGGAGCGATTATTCTGGCTGCTATAAACCGAAAATTTTCATGGACCGTTTTAAAAGAGGTAACCGCCGCCTGTTTCAATACGACTGCTTATATTTACGGTATACTTATCGGCGCCACCGCGTTTGCCTTAGTGCTCCGAAGCCTGGGCGGGGATGAATTCATTGAATCTATCCTGACGGGACTGCCTTTTGGCCCATACGGGATCATGGCCTTTATCCTTTTCTGTGTGTTTCTCCTGGGTTTTTTCCTGGACTGGATCGAAATTACATTGATTATCCTGCCCTTGGTTGCACCGGTTATTGATGGCCTGGGGTTACCGATCAATGGTTATGGTGTGGTGGATAATCCATCCCTGGTATGGTTCACCATCCTGATTGCGGTGACACTTCAAACCTCGTTTTTGTCACCGCCGGTCGGATTCGCTCTGTTTTACCTGAAAGGTATTTGTCCTCCGGAAGTGACACTTGGAGATATATACAAGGGCGTGGTGCCCTTCATCATACTTCAGCTTATCGGTATGCTCCTAATTGCATACTGGCCCCAACTGGTGACCTGGCTGCCTGCGATCGCTTATCGGTAATTTGTTTAACCGGCAGCAATGGGCCTGTGAGAAGTCAATGGTAAAAATAATAAAAGAGGTAGACGGTATGATTCATAAAACTGTATATGTGCCAACTCTGATTGCTTTTTTGATTATAGGCAACTTCTTAATGGCAGGTGTATCGGCTGCGGAGCCATACCATTTGGGTGTTGCCCTTGGCCTTTCAGGGACCGGTGCGCCGTACTCCCAGGAGGCAGTTGAAGCCATTGAGGTTGCAGCCAATGAAATCAATACCCGGGGCGGTTTACTCGGACGATATCCGATTAAACTGTTCATTCGAGACACCCAAACTAATCCGCAAGTCGCCACCAAAGTGGTCACCAACCTGATAAAGACCAACCGAGTGAAGTGCATTATCGGAACGTACTCAAGCGCATGTGCCATGGCCATTAAACCGATCTGTCGCTCCAATCAAGTGCTGCATATCGCCACCATCAGCAATTCGGAAAGCATCAGCAAAATTGACTTCAGCCCCTACACCTATTCTGTGGTTCCAAACACTTACATGATGGCCAAGGGGGTGGTCATGGGAGTGGCGAAACTGGCCCGCGAAAAAGGGTGGAAGCGTTATGCCACCATTGCTTCTGATTATGCCTGGGGTCGCTCGAGTCAAAAAATCCAGGTGGAACTCCTGAAAACGTATGCACCCAGCCTGGAACTGGTCGGAGAGTACTGGCCGCCTCTGGGACAGATTCAGTTCAATGCGTTTATTATTGCCATGATGGCGCAAAAGCCCGATTTTGTCTTGGGAACCATTGGCGGTGCCGATAATGCATACTGGATGCGGGATGCACGCGAATACCGTTTTTTCAAAAAGGTGGAATACCCTGGGAGTTTAATCAGTGTATCTGAGCTGATTCGGCAATCTCTGAGCATTCGTAGAGGGCGCTATGGGCGCTGCCGGGCACCCTTTTTTGCCCATTTAGATGTTCCCATGATGAAAAATTTTGTAGCGAACTATCTGGCAAAATACGACCGCCATCCCACGGACTGGGCGGCCATGTCCTATGACGGTGTATACGCCCTGAACCAGGGAATTAAAGCGGCCGGCAGTATAGAGAGCCAGAAAGTCGCGGAAGCCATGAAGGGCCTGACCATTGATACGACCCGGGGAAGGCTTTTTTTCAGGAAAATTGACAACCAGCTCAGCTGCTCTGCTTATTTTGGCCGGGTGGCGGATGATTCGGCATATGATTTTCCCATATACCAGGATCTGCAGGAATTGAAAGGGCCGGATATCTGGCGGCCGGAAGAAGAGATAATGGCTGCGCGCAAAAAATAGAGATAAAAGATTGCGGCAGCGAAGAGAGAGGAATCATGATACCTGAAATAAAAAATATACTGTTTACTACCGATCTGTCAAAAAATGCCAAAAACTCATTTTATTACGCCCTGTCCCTGTCCAGCCGGTATGATGCGAATATCATTCTGCTGCATGTCATGGAGGATTATTCATCTTCTACTCGAAGCGTTCATTTGGAAAGCTTTTTGGGAAAAGAAAGATGGGAAGAGCTTCAAAAAAGTCATGAGGATGAGGCGAGACAGATCCTGATCGGAAAAAAAAGAGACAGTATAATCATCACCCAGGCCCTGGGAGAATTCTGCGAGTCGGCAAAAGCGGAAATGGACCAAACCAAAATCTCCACTGAGGACATTGTGGTTGCCAGAGGCAATACCGTAGATGAAATATTATCTCTCGCTAAACAAAAAAATTGCGATCTAATCGTCATGGGATACTATGTACGTGGTAAACTGGGAGAAGCTTTTCTGGGAAGCACTGCCCGCAGGGTAATTCGGCGCAGTAAGATTCCGGTTTTGCTGGTGCGGCTTGATGAAAAAGAGGCTTGACCCTGGTTTTTATCAATACAAACAATCATTAAAAAAAGGAGGAACTGTTGAACATCGGATCTATTTTTACCCGCCACGCCAAATACAGGCCTGACCATACGGCCGTCATTTTCCAGAACCAAAGGATTTCTTATAGCCAGCATAATGAAAGCATCAATCGTTTGGCCAATGCCATGCTGCAAATGGGTGTTCAAAAAGGAACCAAAGTGGCAACCATTTTGCCAAACTGCATTGAGCTTCTGGAAATATACTGGGCTGCAGCAAAGATTGGTGCCGTCGTAGTACCGATGAGTACACTGCTGTTGGCAAATGCCTTGCGTTCGCTTCTCAACGATTCGGATGCCAAACTTATTATTACCAATACTGCTTTTGCGGATATATTAAATCAAATCAGAGAAGATTTGACCCACATTCCTGATGATCGGTATATCATAACCGATGCAACGGATGCCGATGGATATCATGATTATCATGCGATCAAAGCAGCTGCTGACAGCAAGGAGCCTCAGAGTGACGCAATCAGCGGAGATGATCTCTTCAATATCATGTACAGCAGCGGCACTACCGGACTTCCCAAAGGCATTGTCCATACCCATGCCATCCGCATTGCTTATGGGACTTCCTTTGCAGCAGCTTTTCGGTTAAAACCTGAAAGCATTAACATGCATGCCGGCGCCATTGTCTTTAACGGTGCGTTTGTGGATCTGATGCCTACGGTTTTTCAAGGCGCCACCTATATACTTCTGCCCCAGTTTGATCCCGTTGAATACATAGAAACCATCGAAAAGGAAAAAGTAACCCACATCATGGTGGTTCCTGCTCAAATTATTGCCATCCTCAACGCTCCCAACTATGATCCTAAAAAATTAGAATCACTGGAAATGATTCTCACATTGGGTGCCCCCTTGCACATGGAGCACAAAGAGGCACTGACTCGTGATCTTCCGGGGCGGTTTTACGAACTCTATGGATTAACAGAAGGCTTCGTTACGGTTCTCGATAAGGAGGACTATTATAAAAAGCCTAAATCAGTGGGCGTTCCTCCTCCTCTGTTTGAAATGAAAATTGTCGATGAGCTGGATAGAGAGATTCCCTCCGGTAAAGTCGGAGAGATTTGCGGGAAAGGTCCGATTTTAATGCCTGGATACTATAAGCGAGATGATTTGACCCAAAAAGCGATCGTCAACGGATGGCTCCACTCCGGAGATCTCGGATATGTAGATGAAGACGGGTTCCTGTACTTGGTTGACCGCATAAAAGATATGATCATATCTGGTGGAGTCAACGTATACCCCAGAGACATAGAAGAGGTTATCGTTCAGCATCCTGCTGTGAGTGAAGTAGCGGTATTCGGTGTCCCCGATAAAAAATGGGGGGAGGTACCGGTGGCCACTGTGACATTGGTGCCGGGAGCCCATGCAACAGCTGAAGAACTGAAGGCATGGCTCAATGAACGTGTTGGAGCCAAATTCCAGCGTGTGGCTTACTTAAGTATACTGGACGAGTTTCCCAGAAATGTGGCTGGAAAAATTCTCAAACGTGAAATGCGTGATAACTATTCGAAAAACAATAAAAAGAAGTAATACTATCGCATATCTCTTATCATAGCCTTAGTCGTTGCTAAAAACCGTGCCAAAAGAGTTATAATAGAGTGAAGCGTACGTTCACCGAAAAAATGGAGATTGCCCGGCCAATTCCCGAAACTTCATGACTTTTCCTTACTATCATTGATGTGCCTCCCTGAAAGGACAAAAATTCGTTTTGCAGGTCCGTAGCAAACAAAAAGTTTAGCAGCTGCCGGGATTGAATAATAACATGCTGTGCCATGATTGACGGAACGGTCCCTATCGCCACGTATTTCTTTTAGATCCTTTCAAATCGGATTTTTGTATGAGTTTGTGATTGCCTATCCCAGTACTGATAAAAAGTTAAATCCAAGACACCAAAAAAACTACCCAAGCTTTGATTGATAAAATTGATGGAAAGCGGTTTAGGTGAATTCATCCTTGACCGACGCCTTAAAACCATTTATTGTTTGTGGAACGCTATTCGACAAACTAATTTTACAGCTTTTCTTTTGAAAACCTCATGTATCAAGATCTGAAAGGAAAAAATGCGCTGGTTGTCGGTTCCGGTAAAAAAACCGGGATTGGGTTTGGCATTGCCGAAAAACTGGCCGGGTGCGGGACAAACATCATTATTGCCGACCTGGGAAACATTTCCCGAGATGACATTGATGTAAAAACCGCCCGCACAGGTGAGATGCAAAGCATTGCCAAAAGCCTTAAGGAAGATTTTTCCGTTAAAACCCTTGCCGTATCGGTGGACATCACAAAGACAGATTCCATTGCACTGATGATGGAACAGATCCAAACCCATTTTTCCCAAATTGATATTTTATGCAACAATGCGGGGGCGTCCATCGGAGTCCCCAATGCCATCCACACCTATGATGAGTCTGCCTGGATGAAGACCATCGACATTAATCTTCACGGCGTTTTCCGGGTAACGCGGGCTGTGCTTCCCATGATGATGGGACGCCCGGGCAGCATCATCAATTCCGCATCAAAGGCCGGAAAGGAAGCACCGTTATTTAACGGAGCCTATGCCGTGGCAAAAGCAGGCGTGATCATGATGACCAAGGTGCTGGCAAAAGAGCTGGCTGGAGCCGGTATAAGGGTAAATGCCATATGTCCCGGTGTGATTGATACGGACCTGACACGATGGCGCTTTGGCCTGGAAGCACAATTTTTTGAAAGCTCTATAAAAGAACGGGAAGAAGAGATGAAAAAAACCATCCCACTGGGCCGCCTCGGCACCATTGATGAAGTCGCCAACCTGGTGGCTTTTCTCGCCTCCGAGCAGTCCTCATACATGACCGGACAGGCCGTCAACATTACCGGCGGCCAATTGATGTAAATCGAGACCATAGGCCGATTTAGATATCCTTTTTTTAACTATATCAACTTTGGTACCCCTATTTTGCTGGAAAAGACACCCTGACGGTACCAAGCATAAAAAATCAGAGCCAAATCAACTACTTATAAATCCAAATCACGGAAAACCGTAATTAATTAACGGGAGGTCTTATGGCTGAAATTACAGGAGGAGAGCTTTTATTGAGGTGTTTGCATGCCGAAGGCGTGCGTTATATTAATGCCATTACCGACGGAACCTACATGATGGTGATCGAAGCCATAGAGCGTTTGGGAGACAAACTGGGTATCAAGCTCATCGTTCCGCGCCATGAAGCTGCGGCCGCCCATGCCTGTGATGCCTATACCCGGATCACCGGAGAGCCGGCAGTGGTGATGGCATGCGCAGGACCGGGAGCAGCCAACCTGGTTGCCGGTATAATGTGCGCCCAGGCAGAGGGAAGTCCGGTTGTGGCCATCACCACCACCAGACGCAGCGAAATATCCGATTCCTATGTTCACCAGGGCGGCATGCAGGTAAGCAACCATCTGGATATCTTTAAACCGGCCGTCAAGTGGAACGGGAAAGTGGATCACTGGACCCGTATTCCGGACATGGTGCGTCACGCCTTTAGAACCGCATTATGCGGACGGCCCGGGCCCACCCATATTCTTATTCCTGAAGACATCATCAGCCGGAAGGAAGATGAAAAAAGTGTAAGCCTTTATTCTCCCGAACAATACCGGGTGACGGAAAGAATGCCGGCCGACCAGAACTTTATCCAAAAAGCCGCCAAGATGCTGGTGGAAGCAGACCTTGTCAATATTCACTGTGGCAATGGCGCCGAGCGGGCAGGTGCAGGGGATGAAGTTCTTGTACTGGCCGAATACCTGGGATGCCCTGTCACTCACACCATAAGGGCCCGGGGCATTATACCCGACACCCATCCCCAGTGTTTTCATCCCACCTGCCTTTCGCGCATTGCGGCAAACGGCCAGTCCGATGTGGTGCTTGCCGTGGGCACACGGTTGGGAGAACTCAATATGTGGGGTCGGCCACCCATGTTTGGTGAACCTGATCAACAGCGCCTCATTCAGATTGATACGGAACCGTCCAACATCGGGCTGAACCGGCCCACGGATGTCCCGCTCATCGGCGATGCAAAAACCGTATTGGCCCAGATCTTTGAAGCGGTTAAGGCATTCACAAAGCAAAAGCCCCTGCACGCAAAAATTCAAGAGTTTCGTACCATCCAGGACCAATGGCAAAAAGAGCTTGATGATGCGGTCACAGACATGGATATGAAGCCGATGCTGACCGGCCAGATTCTGAAAGTATGCAATGATTTTTTTGACCATGACGCCATCTTTGTCATGGACGGAGGCAACACCACCCTGTGGGATCTCCACTACCATATTGCCCACAGACAGAGATCGGTGGTCTACTCCATGAACTATGGCCATCTGGGAACAGGGCTCCCCTATGCCATCGGCGCCAAGCTCGCCTGCCCTGAAAAAGCAGTATATTGTGTGACCGGTGACAGTGCATTCGGGTTCAACATCCAGGAGTTGGAGACCGCCGTCCGGAATAAGCTTCCGGTAATCGTCATTGTAGCGGTTGACGGTGCCTACGGCATGGAAAAAAGTGCTCAACTCAGGCAGTTCGGAAGGGAGGCGGACTGGTTCGGTCATGACCATGCCCCGGTCCGGTACGACCTGGTGGGAACCGCCATGGGTTGCCACGGAGAATATGTGGAAACCGGTAACGAGATCTTGCCGGCCCTTGATCGTTCAGCGGCCTCAGGAAAACCTGCCGTGATTCATGCGGTGGTCGATCCTGACGCCAATGTCGATCCCCCGGGCAACTGGCTTTGGGCGGCGGCACGGACAGGAAAGATGTAAAAGCGTCAGATGGTACCAAAAAGAACCCGGCAAAAAAGGAGATCCAAGTATGGAACCCACTGTAGTGGACCAGATTCAACTCAATTTCAACTCCAAAGGCCTGTTGATCGTCAATGCCGCTATTGGTTTGATGATGCTGGGAGTTGCCCTTGAACTCAAGCTGGAGGATTTCAAAAGGATCATACGCTCTCCAAAGGCACCCGGCATCGGTCTTCTGGCGCAGTTCATCCTGTTGCCGGCATTTACCTTTATATTGATTTTAATATTAAGGCCCCAGCCATCCATTGCCCTTGGGATGATTCTGGTGGCGGCCTGCCCCGGCGGAAACCTATCCAATCTGATGACGTATCTTGCCAAAGGAAACTGTGCCGTATCCATCAGCATGACAGCCGTATCAACCATAGCCGCCATAGTCATGACCCCTTTGAACCTGAGTTTATGGGGAAGCCTGAACCCGGATACCGCCCAGATTTTAAGAAAAGTGAGTCTGAGCCCGGCGGATGTGTTTTTCACCGTTTTTATCATACTGGGAATCCCCATGGCAGTGGGCATGACCCTCTCCCGGATTTTTCCAAATCTGTCCAAAAAGGTAAGAAAACCTTTTAAGATCTTTACCCTTATCTTTTTCATCGCCATCGTCTTCGGTGCCCTGGCAGCCAACTGGAAAATTTTTCTTCAGGTGATTGGTCTGATTGTTTTCGCCGTGCTGATCCACAATGCCCTGGCATTGAACCTGGGATACTGGAGTTCAAAATTGGCCGGTCTGCATGAGCGGGACTGCCGGGCGGTGTCCATTGAAGTGGGCATTCAGAATTCCGCCCTGGGCCTTGTTCTGGTATTTAATTTTTTCCACGGGCTGGGCGGGATGGCTATTCTTGTCGGCTGGTGGGGAATTTGGCACATTATTGCCGGGTTGATTGCCGCATTTATTTTTTCACGAAAAAAGCTGGATGATGATGGGGAATACGTAAACGACCTTCAGCAGCAAAAACCATAATAAAATGAAAACAGAGCCATTTAAAGAAAAAGTGGTGGTGGTCACCGGTGCAGCATCTGGCATAGGAGCGGCATTGTGCCGGCAGTTTGCCGAAAACGGAGCAAAAATCGGACTGGTTGATATGGATGAGGCAAATGCCCACCAGCTTGAAAAGGAACTATCCGCAAAAGGCGCATCAACCTGTGTGACCCGGTGTGACGTGGCGAATGAAAATTCCTGCATCGCTGCCATGGACACCATCGACTCCTGTTTTGGCGGGGTGGATATATTGGTAAACAACGCCGGCATCACCTTGAGAGACAGCTTTAGAAACACAGTATCTTCCGCCTATAAAAAAGTGATGGAGGTTAATTTTTTCGGGTCCCTTTACTGGGCCAAAGCCGCCCTCGACAGCCTGATACAACGCAAAGGGATCATAATTGTCACCTCAAGCATTGCAGGGATTGCTCCTCTTCCCGGAAGAACCGGGTATTGTGCCAGTAAATTCGCCCTGCACGGGCTTTTTGAAACCCTTCGTCTGGAAATGGCGCCATATGGGGTGCATGTGATGATGGTTTGCCCCACCTTTGTCATTACCGGGCTGCAGAAAAGGGCGCTGGGAGGAGATGGGCGCATCACAACGCGTCTCCAGTCCACCATGGGAAAACCACAGACACCGGAAGCACTTGCAAGGATCATCTGCCATGGGGCTCTAAAAAGGAAGAAATGGATCATCCCCACCTTTCAGGGAAGGCTTGCCTGGTTTATGAGAGGCCTTGCGCCCGGGGTTTACGATCGGTTTGTTTTAAAACAGTTTGAATCGGAGCTGGCAAGATAGATTGGCCTGCCAATGGAATTGAATGTTGCGGATGGCATTATGGGACATAGGGATCGAAGATAAAGAGAAAAAAAGAAACCGGTTTAATATAAAATCCATATCATATCTAACTTGACCAGATCTGATGTAGCATTTTTTTCTTTTATGCCGAGGCTGTGACCAACAAAATCAGGGGAACTTTGGCTTGTTTTATGTGGTATAGGTCTGCAACGTTTGGGTTGACATTTCCTGCTATTGTTCCTATTCTCCGCTCGAAAAAACAATCTTGAAAAAGGAGGAGTAAGTATGTTTAAGAAATATTTTTGGGTGATTTGTATAGCTATAGCCTGTCTTTCCTTGTCATTAACAACCCCCTTTATTGCCGCAGCCGCAGATAAGAAGTTCACATTTGGGATGCTTCTGGTGGGGCCTTACAATGACCACGGCTGGAGTCAGGCCCATTTCGATGCGGGTAAATATGTAGAAGAAAAGATCCCCGGGACAAAGATGATCTACATCGATAAGGTCAACCCTGTTGACAGGCAGGGGGTCACTGTCCCCCAGTTAGTGGATGATATGGTTTCAAAAGGGGCAAAGCTGATCATCGCCAATTCTGATGACATGAAAGACGGAATCAGAGAGGCGGCCCTCATGCACCCAAAGACTTACTTCCTTCATGTTTCAGGGGATGATGTTCTGACCGGAAAAGCCCCGAAAAATTTGTCCAACGTCATGGGCCGCATGGAATATGGAAAAATGATGGCGGGCTTTGCGGCGGCTCTTACCACAAAAACAGGCAAAATCGGTTACCTCGGTCCCCTTGTCAATGAAGAGACCCGGCGACTGGTGGTATCCTGTTATGTCGGAGCTCGCTACGCATGGGAAAAAATCCGCCATAAAAAAGCAAAAGATCTGACATTTAAGGTGACATGGATCGGGTTCTGGTTCAACATCCCCGGTGTCACCTCAGACCCGACCCAAGTGGGACAAAATTTATTTAATACCGGCCATGATGTGGTCATATCCGGCATTGACACCACCGAGGCCCTTGTGGTCGCAAAGCAAAATCGGAAACAAGGCAAAAAGGTCTGGGCCATACCTTACGACTACAAGGGAGCCTGTGCAGGAGCCGGGGACGTCTGCCTTGGGGTCCCCTATTTCAACTGGGGTCCTGATTATGTCAAATTCATCAAAGCGGTGATGGATGGTAAATGGAAGCAGCAGTGGGTTTGGTCCGGACCCGACTGGAACGATATCAATAATCCTGATACCAGCGCCGTGGGATTTCTCCCTGGTCAGGCACTCTCCTCATCGGTTCAAAAATCTCTTGACGCCTTCATAAAAGACCTTGCATCAGGAAAGGTCCAGCTCTTTAAAGGACCGCTCGACTACCAGGACGGTACTCCCTTTCTTAAGGCCGGAGAAATTGCTTCAGATAAAAAGATATGGTACATGAAACAACTCCTGAAAGGGATGGAGGGTCTGAGCAAGGCAAAGTAGTGTTTCAACTGAGCAACCACTCTCAATTGAAAGTTAATTGCTATTCGTTATGAGGATCACACTCCGGGATATCCATAAGCACTACGGAAAGATACATGCCAACGATGGGATAAATATGGAGATCGCCCGGGGTACGATCCATGGGCTGTTGGGAGAAAACGGGGCTGGGAAAAGCACCCTGATGAAAATTCTGGCCGGCTATATCCCAAAAACCGGAGGCACGATACTCTTAGACGGCAAACCGGTGAACTACAAAACGACTGCTCAGGCCACCGAATTGGGCATCGGTATGCTCTACCAGGATCCCCTTGATTTTCTTCAACTTTCGGTTCTGGAAAACTTCATGATCGGCCTTTCCCATGGCCTATACAGTGGATATACAGGCTTCCGCCATAAACTAACGGATTCATGCGACTTTTTTGGTTTTAGCCTGGACCCTGATGCCCCCGTTCACAGCCTCACGGTGGGTGAACGACAGCAACTTGAACTTTTAAGGCTCCTCGCCCTGGGGGTACAGATCCTGATACTAGATGAGCCGACCACCGGTATATCAAGTATCCAGAAAGAAATTTTGTTTAAGGCTCTACGACAACTCGCTTCTCAACAAAAAACGATTCTGTTGGTTTCCCATAAACTGAATGATGTGGAGACCCTGTGTGACCGTTCTACCGTTTTGAGAGAGGGAAGGGTCGCCGGCGAGATGGATCGGCCTTTTGACACACATACCCTTCTGGAATGGATGTTTGGCACCCCGCCCCTGCCCCCCGCACGCCCTGAAATAAAACCGGGTCAGGTTACTCTGGTAATGGAAAAGGTTTCTGCATCAGGGGGCCATGCGGGCTTGAAGAATTGCACCATGACCATGCGGCAGGGTGAGGTGATCGGCCTTGTCGGTCTGGAAGGAAGCGGCCAGGGCATCTTCCTTCGCCTGGCCGCCGGCCTGGAAAAACCGGAAAAAGGGACAATCCAGCTGCATCAAAAATTAATGTCAGGCAGAGACTATCACACCTTCAAGTCACAGGGGGTCTCATTTCTGCCGACTGCCCGGCTGGAAGAAGGCCTTATCCCCGGCCTGACCATAACAGAACACTTTGCGCTCCACCAGAACAAAGGCATTATCATACCATGGGAAATGTCAAGAAGACAGGCTGATGAAAAAATTGAACTATTCAAGATAGTGGGAACTCCCTCATCAACAGTGGAATCACTCTCAGGTGGCAACCAGCAACGGCTGCTCCTGTCACTCATGTCCGCAGACCCCTATCTTCTTCTGCTGGAGCAGCCCACACGGGGCTTGGATATGGAATCTGCTCGCTGGGTATGGCAGCAGCTGATGTCTCATGCTGATAAAGGAGCAGGCATCATCTTTTCATCAGCAGAATTGGAGGAAATCCTCCTGGTGGCAGACCGGGTTCTTGTTTTTTTCAATGGAACGGTGGTCAAGGATGTTAAAACCCGAGACACCAACTTAAATGAGCTTGGCAGGGCAATCGCAGGAACTGTCTAAATGCAGGATTTTAAGCAATCATTGTTTCATAACGTGTGTCTCATTGCAGTCGTCCTCTGCCTGGCCACCCTCATCCTGCTCATTTCCGGCGCTCCACCCATCGATGCCTTCAAACACCTCTTTTTAGGCTCTCTCGGTTCATGGATTAAATTTTCACGGGTCCTAATGGCATGGATTCCTCTTACCCTTTGCGCATGTGGACTGGTGTATACCTTCAGGATCGGGTTGTGGAATATCGGAGTGGAAGGTCAGGTGGTAGCCGGAGCCATTTCCGCAACTTCAATCCTGCGTTTGGGTGAAACGAGCGGAACACCCGAACTTTTTCTGTTGCTTGCCTTTGTTGGGGGAATGTTAGGCGGTGGGCTCTGGGCGGCTTTTGCCGGATTTCTTAAAACCAAAGGGGGGGTCAACGAAATATTTGCCGGGCTGGGGCTGAACTTTGTCGCCCAGGCAATCACCCTCTGGCTCATATTCGGACCCTGGAAACGACCCGGTATCGCCTCCATGAGCGGCACCAAGCCCTTCTCAGCTGAAATGTGGCTCCCGATCCTCACCGACCTGAGGCTTTCGCCCGCAGGTCTGTTGTTGACAGTAGTCGCCCTTATCGCCACCGGGTGGATCCTTGAACAAACCCGCCTGGGGCTTGCTCTCAAAGGAATAGGGCGTAACCCCCAGGCCGCCTATCTCCACGGTCTGAAACCAGACATATATATGCTTTTTGCTATGGGGCTGGCTGGAGGTTGCGCCGGTCTGGCCGGCACCTTCCAGGTCACCGGCGTATATCACCGCCTCATTCCAGCCATATCAAGTAATTACGGATATCTGGCACTCCTGGTGGTGATGCTGGCAAACTACCGAATCTGGTGGACTCCGGCCATTGCCTTTTTCTTTGCCTGTCTTAATGTGGGAAGTATCCAGCTCCCCATGATGCTGCAACTTGACTCTTCTTTGAGCGGGATCATCCAAGGGGCTCTGGTGCTGACCACACTTTTCATGCAGGCATGGCGAGTGAGGAAAAAGAATGGATGATTTGCATGTCACTATCCTTATAGCCTCCATTGTCGCCGGCGCTGCACCCATTGTTCTGGCCGCTTTAGGCGAAACCTTATCAGAGAAGGCAGGAGTAATAAATCTTTCCTTAGATGGTTCAATACTCCTGTCCGCTATGGTCGCTTTTGCCGTCGTATTTCAGACCCATAGCCTCCCCTTAGGTTTCTTGGCCGGTGCTTTGACAGGAAGTTTGGTGGCCTGTCTGGTGGGTCTTTTCAGTATTTACCTTGGCCAGTCGCAGGTGGCTGTAGGATTTGTCCTTACCCTGACCGCCCGTGACCTGGCCTATTTTTTCGGCAATCCCTACTCACGGCTCTATGGCCCACAGGCAGAACCGTGGCCGATCCCCGCTCTCCACGAAATTCCCTTTTTAGGACCGATCTTTTTCCAGCATAGCGCCCCTGTCTATCTGAGCATACTTATGATTTTCATGCTGTGGTGGTATTTGTACCGAACCCCCATGGGTCTCTGTCTCCGAGCCGTTGGGGAGAATCCAGAAGCCGCCTATGCCAGAGGTACCAATACACGTAAAATCCAGATGTGGTATACAATGATAGGTGGTCTAATGATAGGCCTTGCGGGAGCCACTTTTTCTTTGTGCACCAAACCGGGGTGGGGGCGTCCCCAGGGAGCTGAAGGCACAGGATGGATCGCCCTTGCCATCGTCATTTTCGGAGGATGGCACCCGGTAAAGGCTGCAATGGGGGCTTACCTGTTTGCCTTTCTCCAGATTATGGGGATTCAGCTCCAGGGTTTGTTTCCCTCCATACCTGCCCAGGTATTCCAGGTGGCGCCCTTTCCCCTTATGATCTTCACTCTCGTTCTCACACACGTGGCCCAAAAGGGGCGTGTTCATGGCCCGACAACTTCCCCTAAAATCTACCGCCGTATCATGAACATGTTAAGCACATCTGCGCCAGCGGCCCTGGGTAAGCCTTTCCGGCCGGATTAAAGAATCCGGGCTCAATGGAATCATTTATTTTACACCGAACTTGCTTTTGAAAGTGGATAAAGCTGAAATTCCGCTGGAGGTGCCATAGCAGGATAAGAAATCGTAAAGAAAGAACCAACTGTCTTCATTATAATTAAATGATCGGGGAGTTTCTTATCAATAGCCTTTTTTGTGAATCGTTTGAGCTTTAATATTTGTTAGTGGTTCGTCCGGAGAAGCGCCCATTTGCCCGTATCAGCCTTAACAATCATTTCGAGAAACTGGTGTTCGGTCCGCCTAGGCGGACTGAGATTCGATTTGAACCACCCCCAAGGGGCAGTAACCTACGGCAGCGTTGATCGTCTCTGCCTGTATGGATATAACTGAGAAGATAGGGGGCGTACAGAGTGCTGGACTTATTTGTTAAAGCTGATACGGGCAAATGGGCGCTTCTCCGAACGAACTGAGTAAAGAAAGTAAGATCCTGAAAAAAGTCAGCGTTGAATGGTAACCTTGTTAATCACTACTGGTTCCAGCGGTTTGTCCCCGGCTCCGGTTTTCACTGCGCCTATTGTTTTCACTACCTCCATTCCACTAATGACTTTACCAAAAACAGAGTGCCGGTCATCTAAATGCGGAGTAGGATCAAGCGTGATAAAAAACTGGCTCCCGTTGGTCCCCGGTCCTGCATTGGCCATGGAAAGCACCCCTTCGCTTTCATGGCGAAGGGACGGATGGAATTCGTCTTTGAACCGGTATCCCGGACCACCCATGCCGGTTCCAGTGGGACAGCCCCCTTGAATCATAAATCCTTGAATCACGCGGTGAAAGATTAAACCGTCATAAAAGTTCTCCCCTCTTTCAGTCTCCTGTCTCCCCTCTGCAAGATTAATAAAATTCCATACTGTCTCTGGGCACTCCTTGGCGTAAAGCTCCGCTTCGAAAACCCCAAGGCTGGTGTCAAAAACAGCCACCGGCCGGTCGATCTCCTCCGTATAATCTATTTTTTCAGTCATCATTCCTCCAGTTACATTTTCTGAAATATTTACCCAATATCCCCTGCATAAAATTTCCGTTTGGGCATGAGAAGATGATTGAGCGTTTAGTTGTTAAATCGTATTGATTAAATTTACTTTTTTAGCAACTGTATAGGGAATTTCTCCTGACATGTCAATTTGATTGTTGAAAAAACCCTTTCCTTTACTTTTGGGTGTATCTCTGGATTAATATTTCGGTAAATATTCTATTTTGCATTGACATGATATAATAATTGAATTATCATATGAATAATTGTTCATATGAAGAGGTGTTAAATGGATATATGTGCTGTTAAATGCATTAACGAAAAAAAAGTTAAACAAACTGTAAAAACCATGCCCCGACCGGAGGATATCGGGCAGATGGCGGATATATTTAAAGCGTTAAGTGATCCGAGCAGACTTAAAATCGTTCTGACATTGTTAAGCCAGGAGCATTGTGTATGCGATATCGCCGCCATTTGCAACCAGACGGAATCCGCCATATCACACCAGCTTCGTATATTAAGGACATTGAAAATTGTAAAGAACCGTAGAGAGGGTAAAATTATATACTACTCTATTGAGGATGACCATGTGATCTCACTGATTCACATGAGTCTTAATCATGTCAAACATTAAAATTGAGGCGTTTCTGCCATGTCGGTTATATACCAAATCTTAAAAGAATCTTGGCTGATTTATCTTGATGTGGCGATTTATATGCTGTTTGGTTTTTTTGTTGCAGGCATCCTGTATGTCTTTTTCAAAGCGGAAAAAATTAAACAATACCTTGGAACCAGCAAAATAAAACCTGTCATTTTATCCGCACTCTTTGGAATACCCATCCCTTTATGCTCTTGTGGGGTGGTACCAGTGGCCACAGCTCTTAAAAAGCAAGGGGCCAATAGCGGTGCCGCATTATCCTTTATGATTGCCACCCCTGAATCCGGCGTGGATTCCATAGCCGTATCCTGGGCCATGCTGGACCCGATCATGACAGTGATTCGACCCGTTGCCGGATTTATTACTGCGGTTTCCACGGGAATTGCCGAAAATATTTTTGGAGCCGATGATACCTCCAATAAGCAAGATATGATAAAAAAAACCGGTGCCTGCGACTGTGCCCAAGGCAGCTGTACAGTTATCCCGCGAGACGGTAAAACCCTGCCTGTAAGATTGATTAATGGAATTAAATATGGTTATGGGGAATTGTTGACTGATATTGCCAAGCCCTTTACCATCGGAATCTTCGTCGCCGGTCTGATTACCTTCTTGTTCCCGGACGATCTTACCCTCTGGGCCAATGATCACAATTTCTTATCCATGCTGGCCATGCTGGCAGCAGGAATTCCCATGTATGTCTGTGCCACAGCATCCACACCCATTGCAGCCGCCCTGATACTGAAAGGCCTGAATCCCGGTGCAGCACTGGTGTTCTTGCTGGCCGGCCCTGCAACCAATGCGGCAACCATAAATATTATTAAAAATATATTCAGCACACGGGTCCTGGTGATATATTTATCAATGATTACCATTTGCTCTCTTGCCACGGGCCTTTTTGTTGACTGGCTGTACGCCTTTTATGCCGTTGAAGCAAGTGCGGTTATCGGGCAGGCTGCCCAAATCTTTCCCCAACATATCCAATTGATTGCTGCCGCCATATTGACGGTACTCATCGTTGTCAATGTGATCGCAAATTTCAACCAACGGGCTGTAACGGATGCCTGAGCCTGGCGGAGGTCAGCCCTTTCTCATCCACCTCCCCTTTATTATCTGAAGTTCTGTATTATATTTTTTAAATACGCGATTCATATTGAAGCAATGCGAAAACAATAAAAGGACCAAACCCCCGAATTGAATACCATATCAACAGCGCCATCTCGCTCACCGTTTTCCATCCCCAACATCCGGTTGTTTATTGCCTTTAAGGTTTTGTTCAATTCAAGATTCTACTATCCGGTCTTTACCATTCTGTTCCTTGATTTCGGCCTGACTGTGGCGCAGTTTTCCATCCTCAACGCCGTCTGGGCAGCCACCATTGTCCTTACCGAAGTTCCCTCAGGTGCTCTGGCTGATATTATCGGAAGGAAACGACTCCTTGTCTTTGCAGCATTCATTATGATTGTAGAAATCGGTATCATCAGTTTTATACCAAAAGCAGATCCTTTGGTTATTTTCATGGTTTTCCTGGTCAACCGGGTGTTAAGCGGCTTGGCAGAAGCGGCTGCCAGCGGTGCGGATGAAGCCATCGCCTATGATTCCCTGGCCTCTCAAGGAAACCCTGATCAGTGGGGCAGAGTTCTGGAAGTTTTAATACGATTTCAATCCATCGGGTTTATTGTTGCCATGAGCGTAGGTGCAGCTATTTATGATCCGGTCCTGCTGGAAAAGATTTGCCGGTTTTTCGGCCTTGCGGTAAAGCTGTCTCAGGAAACCACCATGCGATTTCCTTTATACCTTACATTTTTCCTGGCAGTTCTTGCATTTATCACTACCCTCAAAATGGAAGAACCGGCTTGTGAATCTTCTTCATCCGATTGCGGAACAAAGCAAATCAGCCAGGCCTTTGGTTTAACCCTAAAAGCAGGTTTCTGGATTTTAAAAACCCCCTTTGCCCTGTCTGTCATCCTTTTTGGAATGCTGTTTGACGGCATTATCAGAATGACGGTCACGCTGTCCAGCCAATACTACAGGATGATCGAACTGCCGGAATCCACTTTCGGTATTATTGGATCGCTGGTCGCCATGCTGGGGCTGGTAATTCCTAAAATGGCGAAAAAAATCGCAGAAAACCGTTCCCCGTCATTTTCCCTGTGGATCACAGCCGGATTAACCATCGCAGGTCTTTCAACAATGAGCTTTTTCTGGCCCTATGCCGGTTTGTTACCCGCTTTGGTCACTTTCGGTTCGATGTATTTCACCGGTTTTTTTGTAAGCTTTTATATTAACCAGATCACATCATCCGATCAAAGGGCGACGGTCTTGAGTTTTAAAGGGCTGTCCTACAATATTTCTTATGGGGTATTGGGTATTTTTTATGCCCTGCTGTTAAAAATCAAAAAGCAAGGTATTGATTCAGCACAAGTTGAAAATATAGTTTTTAAGGATACGTTTTCCTGGTTTCCCATTGCCTTTTCGGTCTGGTTTTTCATTTTGATAACCATCTATTTTTTGTGGTTCAATAGACCCTCATCACTGCCCAAGGAAGAATAAAACCGGTGCGGATTGGTAAATTCAAGTTGGCAAAAAAGCCCATCAATTTAACTCAAGGCATTTAAGATCGGTTGGAGACAAGAGAAGAAATACTCAAACATTCTCAGTGAAATTTTTAATTACCCGACTAAAGCCGACAGAAAGACCTGTTTCATGTCTTTTTCTTTCATAGGTATTGGATTGGTCGAAGCGGTGGGGTCATTTACTGCTTTTTGGGCTATTTCATCTACACGCGAGTCATTGATCCCCAGTTTACTTAAATTGGAAGCCATATTAAATTCTTTACGCAGGTTGAGTATCAGTTTGACAATCGCCTCAAAGGAAGGCTTTGGAAGATTCAAATAAGCGGCAAGCAGGGTCATTTTAGCTTCGATTGCGGATCGGTTGAACTGCAACACATATGGCATTAAGATCGCGTTCAACAATCCATGATGAACATCGTAAATAGCCCCAAGAGGATGCGCCAAAGAATGCATCGCTCCCAGGCCTTTCTGAAATGCGGTCGCCCCCATACTGGCTGCCACCAGCATGTGACTGCGGGCTTCCAGGTTTTTTCCATCCCTGACAGCCACCGGGAGCCATTTGGTGATCAAGCGGATTCCTTCCACTGCGATTCCATCTGCCATGGGATGATATCCAGGCGCGCAATAGGCTTCCAAACAATGTGACAGCGCATCCATTCCGGTTGCAGCGGTGAGATCGTTTGGAAGACCAAGGGTCAATGCCGGATCAGAAATGACAACTGTCGGCAGCATTTTGGGGTGGAAGATAATTTTTTTTAAATGGGTTTCTTCCTGTACAATTACCGAAGCGCGTCCGACTTCCGAACCGGTCCCGGCGGTGGTAGGAACCGCAATAATCGGTGCGATCCCGTTGGGATCGGCTTTGCTCCAGTTATCACCGATATCTTCAAAATCCCATAATGGCTGCTTTTGACCGGAAACCAGAGCGATCGCTTTGGCGACGTCCAGGGCGCTTCCGCCACCAAACGCGACGACCCCGTCATACCCGTTTTCGCGGTATGCTTTTAGTCCGTCTTCCACATTTTTCCCGGTAGGATTGGGCTTAATATCAAAAAAGATGCCCGTTGAGATTCCTTTTTTACCTGTCGCCTGCAAAACAGATTCAACCATTGGAAGTTTGGCGATTCCAGGATCAGTGATTAATAATGGTTTTTTAATCTGAAATTCTTTACAAACAGACGCCAGTTCACTAATCCTTCCTGCTCCGAATCGTATCGAAGTCGGATAGTTCCAGTTGGTAATTATTTTCTCAAAATCAGACATATGATTTCCTTGAAATTATGGTTGTTAATTCAACAACTCAAGTTTTACACCTCTATTTGGCAAAAGATTATGCCCTGATGGCGCGTAAGATATAAAATCGAATATGAATCGAAACGGTTATATTATTTTCTGTAAGGTGATATGTGGGTCATTTCTACACTTTGTCGCTGTGTCCTGATATTTGGGATAGATGTACAAATTTTTATCATTTAGCAACTCATGCACTTTATCCCAAATATCAGGACACGCTGCCAATCGATTATATTCATATCACCTGGAAGAAAATGATATAATCGTTTCGGTTCACGCTTTCCACACGAATCAACTCATAAAATATTGGGGCTTCGCTGTAAATATGTAATGCGACACTTGAGTGAATAGTTAGAAACTGATTTTACACTCCAAGTTCTCGCAGGATTTTTTCATTCGGTCGGCCACGTTCATCCCAGTTCCAAAGGCGATAATAATGCTTTCGCGCGGCCTCAAAATCGGCTCTGTTGATCTTCAATCCGTTGGTCGGACCCGCGGGTGTTTCTTCTTCCAAATACGGTAGAAACGCCTCATCAGTCCCGCCAAAGTCAATAAATAGCTTTTTTTGCAATTGAACGGCTGATTCTCCCAGTTTCATCAATTCGTTAAAATCGTAATCAAAGCCGGTTGCACCATTGATCAGCGAAACTATTTCACCAAATGTCAGGATATTACCCGGACCATAGATGAACATACAGACACTCAACGCATCCATGGCCGAATAGTAGATTTGCGTCATGCGTGCGATTTCGACTTTGTTCTTATCTAAGTCAAAAGGACCGGAACGGATATCCAAACCAAATTCCTTTAAAGAATCCGTACTTGCCGCGATCCAGTCATGTTCCAGTTTCATGTGATCTCCAGGGTTCGGACCGTGGTGATATCCGAAACCGATTCCGGGTTTTGTTTTAGGCAAATGTGCCGGCGTCCCCATGCCTTGGAAAAATCTGAGGTAAGGTCGGGTCTGTTTCCCCAATTTACGCCAGGCGACTTCAACTCCCCGGGCCATGATATCGGCCAGTTCTCCCTCACGCTTAGCCATGGCTTCAATCAGGGCATATGCTTTTTGCGATTCTCCAAATCGAATGGAAAAATTGAAACGGTCCTCTTGTAACGCGCCATTTTCGTAACAATCCATCAGAAATGCGATCTGATTCCCCACTGTGATTGTATCCATCCCCATTCGATTACACAGTTCACATAGCTTTAGCCCCTCAGATAAAGAGGTAATCCCCAAATTCGGTCCCAGCAAGGCCATGCTCTCATATTCAGCCAGTGCGGTGTATTCGCTATTTGCTTTTAATTGTTTTTTGCAAGCCACATAGCACCCTTTACACGGAGTGCTTTTTCCAACAAATTTTTCATTAATATTCGAGTGTGCTATTTCCTGTCGGGCATTTTGATCCTCAATATAGGATTGATTAAAATTTTTGACCGGGATATTCCCCGCATTCTGATTCAGTGCCAATAGCCCGAATGTTCCGTATTGCCTGAGTACTCCCAGGAATCCAGTAGGATTACTCTCAAATGCCTGCCTGAACCTTTGGGCACCGATTCTATTCACCTCCTTGACCTGATCCGGATTTTTAAATACCGGTTTTTGATTGCCTCCGATGCAGATCGCTTTAACTTTTTTGGCTCCCAAAACTGCTCCAAGTCCCCCTCTACCCGCGTAATGCTCCGGTTCGAACATGATATTCGCAGTTGTCACTTGGTTTTCGCCGGCCGGTCCGATAGTGGCTATGCTGTGTTTTTTGTCTACCTTTTTGGAAATCTGTTGATAAGTGGTGACACGATCTTTTCCCCACCATTTAGCGGCATCTTGGAAAGAGACAATTTCGTTATCAATATTCAACCAGGTGGGATTGTCGGCTTTTCCTGTGATGACAAGGGCATCGAATCCGGCACGCTTCATACAGGGTCCGAATTCACCGCCTGCCTGCGATGTAAAGATCCCAGGTGTTTCTGCAGAAAGCGATAAAACATTAACCCGTGTGGCGCCGCATACTCCTCCCCCTGCAAGCGGGCCGGTGGCAAATATTATGGAATTTTGTGCAGAAAAAGGAGTCAGGTTGGTTTGATTTTTTGTCTGTTCTTCAAATAACCGGGCAGCTAAAAATGACCCACCCAGATATTTTTTATAATACGCTTCATCCCTGGTTAGAATTTCGCTCTTCTTTTCGGAAAGATTCACCAAAAGGATCTTCCCCATAAAACCATTCATGGCACTACTCCAAAAATAAACTAAGAAAATGAATCAACTGAATAGACTTCCCTGCAAAACATTACTTTTTAGACATCTCCAATATTTAGACTGAAAATGGTTTACAACTCTTTTCCCGGTTTACTGAAGGTCAAATTTATCAATGCCAATATAGAGGTTCCCACAATCAAGAGAAATGAGATCGCATTGATTACCGGAGTACTGCCGTCCCGCAATTGCAAATAAAGATTGATGGGCAGGGTTGGCTCTGATCCCACTAAAAACAGGGTGGTATTGAAGTTTTCAAAGCTCATCAAAAACGCCACTGCTCCGGAACTGATCAAAGCAGGCTTTAAGAATTTTAGGGTGATATGCCAAATAACTTCAAAGCGGTTGGCCCCTAGATTATAGGCCGCTTCTTCCAATGTTCGGTCAAATTTTTTCAATCGAGCGGATACCACCAGGGATACAAATGTGGAAATAAAGGCAAATTGACCCATGACCACCAGCCAAAATCCAGGTCTTAACATCTCAATATCCAGACCAAATGTATCCTCAAAATAGATACCCAAACTGTTAACTGAACTTAAAATCGATATCCCTAAAATAACGCCGGGGATGACCAGGGGTGCCAGCATTAAAAAATACAGCAGGTTTTTGAAACGAAAATCTTCCTGTTCAAAAAGAAAGGCAGCGCATGTCCCAACCACTAATGACAGGAGGCTGACAAAAAAAGCTGTTTGTACACTGATCCAGATACTCCTGAGATTAATCTGATCGTTAAAAATCCCAACCCGATCGGCCTGGTTTGCGGTAAACCATTCAAGGGTAAATCCATTCCATGGCAAAGATGGAAATTGCGAATCATTAAAAGCCAGCACACAGGTGACAACCAATGGGGCAAATAAAAAGGTAAAATAAAACAGAATATATAATTTAAATCCCCAAGCATAGGTTTGGGATTGAGGTAAAGATCGTATCATTGTGCGACCCTGCTGAGTTTTTGGCCGCTAACTCTTAAAGCCAGCCAGATAATCAAGGACGATAATGCCAGCAATAAAAAGCCAAATGCAGCACCCTGGTTCCAGTTTAAGCTGGCAATAAACTGATTGTAGATTTGTTCGGTAAACCACAGAGCGTTTTTTCCTCCCATTAAATTGGGTGTCAGATAATTACCCAAGGTTAACATAAACACAACAATGGAACCGGAAACAATTCCCGGGACAGAATGTGGAATAACAATTTTAAACAGAATGGACCACATATTGGCCCCTAAATCATAAGCCGCCTCGATCAAACTGTTGTCCAGACTTTCCATCACAGACAACAGCGGAACCACCATAAATAACATGGTGGTGTATACCAATCCCATAATCATGGTTGCATCGTTATATAGCATTTCAATGGGTTGATCTAAAATCCCCAGTTTCAACAAAAAATGATTGATGACCCCACTTTCTCTTAACAGACTCATCCAACCGTAAATTCTCACAATCTCGCTCACCCAAAAAGGCAGCAGGAGTAAAATGGTTAAAAATCCTTTATAACGGAAAGAAGCCACTTTAGTAATATAAAATGCAACCGGAAAGGAAATCACAAATGTTAAAAAAGTGGTGATAATGGAATAAATGGCGGTACGGACAAATGTCTTCCAATAGATCGGTTCAAAAAAGAACTCTTTATAATTATACAACCCCCAGGTCATCTCGCCATAGTCGTCTTCCGTGCGAAAAGAATTAATCAATAAATCCAAATGGGGAAGTACAATCAACAAGAATAACCATAATAAAACCGGACTTAAAAAAAAGAAAAATGCCCATCGTGTGTTTGATCGCATAAGTTATTTTAAGAAGCAAATACCGGATTTTCGATCCCAACCGATTTCCAGTTGGTCATCGGGTTTAACATGATCGAATTGTCTATTTTGAGGTAGAGCAACGAGTAGTTCTTTGGTTGAGTTCTCAGGATAAACCAGCAGGCGGCTCCCGGCACCATCAAACAATATAGATTTGACTTTTACCTGAAACCGGTTGATATCTTTCAGGCTGGGATCAGGTTGAATCAGCATGGCTTCCGGTCGTAAGTAGAGATCTACCGGATCATCCACTTGCACTGTCTTTTTGATTTTGGTTTGAAACCGGTTCCCTTCATCTGTGATGATCGTTGCAAAATCGCCATCCACCTGTTTCACTGACCCGGACCAGCTGTTATTATCCCCAACAAACATGGCTATAAACGGAGTTTTTGGATTATGATACAGATTTTGCGGCGTATCCACCTGTTCAAAAGCACCGTTGTTCATCACCGCCACATGATCAGACATCACCAATGCCTCAGACTGATCATGAGTGATATACATAAAAGTAGTCCCAATTTTCTGCTGCAACGTTTTCAGTTCCACTTTCATATACTCTCTCAATTTAAGATCAAGTGCACCCAGTGGTTCATCCAACAAAAGAACAGTCGGTTCCAATATCAAACATCTGGCAATGGCAACCCGCTGTTTTTGTCCCCCTGACAGTTGATCAATTTTCTTTTCTTCAAAACCGGTTAATCCAACACGATGGAGAATATCGGTGACTTTTGGGCCAATGTTTTCTTTTGTTTCCCCGCGTCTTTTTAAACCGAATGCAATATTTTCAGCGACATTCATCATGGGAAATAAGGCTAAATGCTGGAATACCATATTGACCGGGCGTTTATTGGGAGAAACGCCAACCACATCTTTTCCCCTGATTTCGATGGAACCCAAGGTTGGATCAGAGAAACCGGCGATCATTCTTAATAAAGTGGTTTTCCCGCAACCGGAAGGACCCAGGATGGAAAAAAACTTACCATTTTCAATATCAAAACTGACAGAATTTACCGCAGTAAAAGAACCAAACTTTTTGGTGACATTTTTAACGGATAAATCGATCTGCATTATTTATCCTTGGGATAGGGTATGGAATAGAAATTATGTAATTTATGAAAACGATTCCCCTTGAACCCGAAGGTTCAAGGGGACAATAAAATCAGGTAAGCGTCTTTGACTCACTCATTATTTAGCCGCCTTTACCCTGTCTAAAATTTTCCCTTCAATGGATTCAATCTTGGTGCTTGGGACTGGAGGATACCACTTCATATTATCGATATCAGCCTGTGAAAAACAGCGTTTCAAGTTGGCTTTCATGGTGGGTTCAACCAGTTCAAGTGCACCATCTGAAGCGGTTGAATATTTTTCCATGTTAGTAAAAATTGCCGCATTGTCCGGTCGCAGCATAAAGTTGATCCACTGGTAAGCCCCTGATATATTTTTTGCTTTGGCAGGAATCGCAAATGTATCCACCCAGGCCAATGCACCGGTATCCGGTACTATGTAGTCGATATCCGGATTTTCGCCATGGAGCTTCCATCCACCACTATCCCATCCCATCGCCACATGTACCTCACCGGATCTCACGGATTGCAGGAGTGAGTCTCCATTGGTCCAGTAATTCTTAACCAAGCCTTTGCCTTTAATCATCTTCTGACCCATGGACTCCATTAACGCTTTGTATTCTTTAATGTTATTATACTTTTCAAAGGGATTGACGCCGGAAGCAAATGCAGCAGCCAGCAAGGTCGGCCGCTTCAAACGGTAACTGATCCGTCCGGCATATTTAGGATCAAACAAAGCGTTAAAGCTTTTTACATCCGGTGCATATTTTTTATTCACAATAAGAGCGGAACTCCCCCAGCAAAAAGGAACACCATACCCTTTCCCTTTCACCGTGGTATTCATTTTGGTCGCTTTCAGCATGGATGGAATGAACCAATAACTCTTTATCCGTGAATAATCAATCGGTTGATAAATCCGATTCTTCTTTTGAACCGCAGTGATACGATCCTGGCTGGGCTGGGCCACATCAAATCCGGCACCTCTGGTTGCAATTAATTTCGCAATCATTTCTTCATTATTTGAATAGGTCGCTTTCACTTCGATTCCGGTTTCTTTTTTAAACTTATCGATCAGAATCTTCGGCGAATAGCCCTTCCAGGTTAATAAATTTAATGTTTCTGCCGATACAGATCCTGCACAAATCAGAAACATCACCCCCACCCACATGATAAATAATTTTTTCATTTGAATCCTCCCATATAGAAAGTTACCGATTAGATTAGTATACCTAAAATCCCGCTGCTTTCACAAGCCGATGCCCTTGTAAAACGGCATCTTTGTGGTAAATGAAACAAAGTGAAAAATCTGATATTATTTTATAATGATATGAATTTTTAATGTCAATTTAAATCTTTTCCCATTCAAGAGCTTTCAGGCTATTTTATTTTGTAGTTATATTTTGTTGCTTTTTTTATTATTTTGTATCAAATTTTTTCTGTTGATTCTTTTCAAAGCAAATATGCTATCTTTTCTGTTTGCGGATGATAAACCTAAAAACCTTTCTTTTGTGGGTGAAAATCAGAGGAGGGTAAAGCGTTAAATGATTTTAAATATTGCTCACCGAGGAGCTCGCAGTATTGCTCCGGAAAACACGCTGACTGCAGCACAGAAAGCATATGATCAGGGTGCCCACATGTGGGAAACCGATATCGGCGTGACCAAAGATGAACAACTGATTTTATTTCATAACGATTCCCTATCTCTGACAACCGATGCCGCAAGTCGATTTCCTAATCGCCATCCCTGGACATTTACTTCATTTACTTTAGACGAGATTAGAAGCCTTGATGCCGGTTCCTGGTTTGTCCAAACAGATCCGCACCGGCAAATTCTGGCTGGAAATATTTCCCAAACCGATTTAGACAGTTATTGCGGGGTAAAAGTCCCCACCTTAACAGAAGCGATCGAACTGACTCAGAAATTAAACTGGAAAATCAATTTGGAGTTAAAAGTGCTTCCAGCTGAAATGAAGCATTTTCCCGTTTTGGATCGTGTGCTTGGTGAATTAGATCGGATGAAATTTTCCGTCGATCAGTTCGTTATATCTTCTTTTAATCACGACTGGTTGCGGGAAATCCGGAAGAAACGGCCCGAATATAAAGTCGAAGCATTGATCGGTTATCCAGAAGTCAAACCGATAAACTGGGGGAACTTTGAATTTGCTACTTATAATGTTAACCGAAAGGTTACTACGCCCGAAGAAATAAAGAAGGTCTCCCAAAAAGGAATTAAAATTAATTTATATAACATTAATGACAAAAATGACATGATTCAATTTATCGAGGCCGGAGCCTCTGGAATCATAACTGACTATCCTCAAATCATGAGCAAAATGGGGTACTGCAGATAAGAATGTTCATAGCACACATTTTTCATCAATCAATTAAAAGGAGCCAATGATGACCCGGCCGAATCGAGTTCATATTTGTATACTCAACTGCTATCCGAAAGCCAGTCGGGAAAACTTCGACCGTTCCGATGTGGGACATCCCCATGATCTATTTAAGGGTTTTTTTAATCGATACCTGCCGAATGCGATCATCGATATCTCTTTTATTGCCGATGTCGGGGAAGCCCTGCCCACTGGAACAGAGTTGAGCGATTACGACGGTTATGTCTGGACCGGTTCAGATTTAACTATCTATCACACAGATGACCCAAGAGTCTCAAGACAAATTGAACTTTGCCGGGAAATCTTCAAAAGCGGAATTCCCTCATTTGGGAGTTGCTGGGGAATTCAAATGGCCTGTCTGGTCGCGGGGGGTGCGGTAAAGAAAAATCCAAAAGGACGGGAATGGGCCATTGCCAAAAATATTCGCCTGACCGAAGCCGGCAAACGATCAGACATGCTAAAGGGAAAACCGGATAAGTTTGATGCCTTCATCATGCATCTTGACGAAGTCTCCCGTTTGCCGCAAGGAGTGGAGTTGTTAGCCACCAATGACCATACCACTGTTCAGGCAGTCGAAGTAACCTTTGATCAGGGAACGTTCTGGGCAACACAGTATCATCCGGAATACAATTTATTTGAAATGTCCCGATTGATTTCCGCACGTGCCACCCCCCTGGTTACTGAAGGATTTTTTAAGCAAGAGGACGGGGTAAAGAAATATGCTTCAGATTTAAAAAAGCTGCATAATCACCCGGAATCCGAATCTCTAAGAAATAAGCTGGATATTCAAGACGACATTACCGATTCCGACATTAGAGAGTTAGAATTAAGAAATTGGGTTGATATGCAGGTGATGGGAAACCGTTAAATCTTGTTTAATAGGGAGTTGCTTAGCCAAAGCGGATTAAGTTGAAATTCCGTTTTGTTTATGGCAAGGGAATAGATCTTAATATATGGTACGTTAATATGAATTGAGACCTTTGAAAACGGTAATTTGAGCCTGACACCGAGAAACAGGCTATGCGCCACCGGGCAGACGCAAACTTCGGGAATAACCGTTATGCAAAGGCCTCATATCCTGTATATCCGATAAATTTTTATCTGGACATTGCCAGTTTCAGGCTGATCACCAGCCGGTTAAAGGACTTGGTTAGCACACCGATTTCATCTTTTCGGTCTTCATTTAGAACATCCAGGTCTCTCTTTCCCTGGCTGATCAAATTGGCCACCGTGGTCAGTTCATTAATGGGTTTGGTAATATTATTACCGATGAACAATCCCACGAGAATCGACAACAGGAGAACCACGACAAATACAACAATAATGAAGTTTCGAATGGCCACAGCGGGTTTAACCACTTCGCCCTTGGATGCCACTATGCCCATACTGGCACCAATGGTCTGCAACGGAGCATATGCCGTGTATTTGATTCCATCTCCGGCATCATAAGTATCAATACCGGATCGACCCTTGATCATTTTACTGATAATACTATTAAACTCGGGATTATCGGTTTTTAATAGATTCTGTGTCTTATAGGTGGTATCCCATCTGGCATCGCCGGATTTCATACCCGGTCTCACCAGCACACTTCCCTTTCGACTCACCAGAAAGGCGTAACTGTCATACCCGATATCCAGGGTAAGAATATCTTTCTGGAGTGTGTCCAGAAGCACGTCGAACCCCACCACGCCGGCCAAAACATTCTTAGCCTTAAACACGGGTGCAGCGCATGTCACCACCAGTTTCTTGGTGTTGGCATCCACATAAGGCTCGGTCCAGATAATCCCCTTTTTTTTCTTTGCGCTAAGATACCAGGGACGTTGGGTTACATCGAACGCTTTGAGTTTTTCAATCACACCGACCACTGCCTCGTTATCGAAGACCGTCATTTTTGTTTCAGTCCCGAAATACCCGAGACTCAGGTATGGATTGTTAGAAACCACACTCTTCAGTACCAGACCGACCTGCTGAATAAAAAGTCTTTCATTATTCAACTTGGCATTCAAAGAGGGATTCCCGTATCCGGTGCCGTCCCAGGGCATCAGGGTTTTTATCCCAATATCCGTTTTAATGTCTTCTCTTTTATAGGTGACACTTGCATAATCGGCCAAACCCAAAACTTCTTCTTTAATCCTCTCGAAAGTAAGGGCATATTCTTTTGATTTAAGCAGTGTATTTTTTTTAAGGTGCTCTTCTGCCTGTTTTGAAAGTGCGCTCCGACTCTGGGAGCTGGCAATAAAACCCGCTATAGCAAGAGAAATGACCACTAAGGCCACAATGATCATAGTGATTTTGGATCTAATAGACAGGCCTTCGATGCCCAGTTTTTCTTTGGCAGATTTCTTTCTCGTTTTTCCCTTCACAGGTTTCGAGACCTGATAACTTTTCCCTGAGGCCTTTGATTGGGATTCAGCCTTTGAGGACATGCCGGAAGGCGAAGAAACCTGCCCTTCAGCGGGTTTGTATGCCGTAATAATTTGCCCGCAAGACGTGCACTTAAACTTCGCTGATTCGCCCTTGATCTTTTCAGGGTCTATTCGATATTGTTTGCCGCATCCCTCACATGTGGTGATCATGACTCAATTCCTTTCTTTTTTAGTTTTAACCATATACAATATTTTATATATTAAAAATCGTTTGCAGTAATATTTACCTTAACCGGTGCAGTCAATTTAGTAACCGTCACCCATGGGCATAAAAAAATTAAACAGGATTACCCGGCGCTTCACCAGGCAGCCATAGACGTGCGGCTTATCCGTCAAATTAATTGCATCAATGAGAACTTTCTTGAATATTTTCATGTGCATCACAATGTTCAATTAACCTTTAGCGACGGACTTGGCCAGCATGGCCTTGCGAAACACCTTTTTTTTATCATCGACTGGAATTTTTGCGGAAAGGATATCAATCAACTCCGCTGCCCGATTGACAGGCACACTTGTAGGTGATACGGCCATTCGTCTCATAACGTCCTTGATTACCGTATTGGCGATTGGTCCCATGATTTCAGCAAGTTTGGATTGCAACAGGTTGATAAAATCACTGTCCAGCATGGGAACCGCTTTTTCAACCTTTACAATCAAATTTTGCTGATAGAGCTTGTGGAGTATGGCCCTTAAATCATGCATATTCATTTTAAGAAAACGGGAAACAGCATCGATATCTCTTGACCCATCCAATGCATAAAGGACATCCAGCATGCGTGCGTTCAGTGATATCTTTCCCATATCAAGATTGACGTTGACCTTGAAAATCATATGAGAAATATTACCGGCGAAAAGTTCCATATAAAAATCACTTCCTTTTCTATGAAAATACTGGGTTTATGACTTATCAAAGAATTTTTTTTATGCTAAATATGGTACGCGTGTAGTGAAACCATAATATGGTGCCTTTTCATTACCTTGAGACCTTTACAAAATGGAATATCCATTCTCATCCGGGTTCCCACATAATCAATAACTATATCAGATGTTGAACAGATTGTCAATAGGCCACTGAGCTAAATGGTAAAAAATTCAGGAAATTAGAGAGCGGGACACCGATCTTTCACCAGCTTCGCCACGGTGTTAAATACTCCAGAAATGGACAAACAGGGAAGTGAAATACTTAATAAAGCTCTAACCAAGTATTGGCCCCTCATGTAAGAACAAACAAATAAAGTTCCCTTGGGCCATGGGCGCCATCCACCAAGGTCGCCTCAATATCCGCCGTTTTGCTGGGGCCGGTGATAAAAGTCATACAGTCTGTAATACCTTCGGCCCGTTCATCGGGGTCCCACTTTAGCAGCGTGTACAACTCTTTCAAGTCAGCAAGAATCTGATCCAGCCTGATAACTGCGATGTGAATAGATGGGAGAAGTGAAACGCATCGGGGTTGTCCGATGCGGCTTTTCATGGTCAGGGTGGCGGTTTGGGCAATACAGTAGTCTGCGGAGGTAACACCAATGAATGAACCGGCCGCCCGCCTGCCAAATTCTTTTTTCCATTTTTCTCCTGATTTTATATCCGGATAATAAACAGGGATATCATGCGCCTGTAGTTGTGCAGATAGCTCCAGACTCCTGACCAACGGATGATCCCACGCCACCACCATCTTTTTATCTCCCCATTCAGGTTTTTTTTCGACAGCAATTCGTGAGATGGCTGCGGCAGTTGAGGCTGCGTCTTTTTCTTCAATAACCACCATGTTTAGCAACCTGCCGGTTTCAGCAACTTGTTTGAGCAGAGCAAAGGCCATTTTTTTACTGCGTCCCTTAATTTGTTCAAGAAGCCTTAAATCGTCTTCATCCGGAACACCTGGGATGATATCTTTCAGTACCAGCTTGCGGGAATCTGTCCGGTTCAGTGCTTTTCTTATATGACCGATAAATTCGGCCTGTTCGATCTCAGTCATTCTGTTTTTCCGCAGTATTTTTTTTAAACCTGTGGATGAAACTCGGATATGCAAATTGCTTCAAATCACGGCTTTGGGTCCAGCCCTTTCCAGCAAAGGGAAGCGAGCGAATCATTTTGTTTTTTTCTGGAAGCAATTTTTGCCCCATATACGCGGTTTTAAGAAAAAGATCGTAAAGAGGCCGGCTTCGTATCAGCCATGACCACACAGAAAAAGAGGCCTGTTCAACCCTGCTTTTTACCTTTACGTTCCAGGTTTTATCCCCTTCGGCAAGTTTGGCGCGGAGCAGAAGAAGCATCCGGGGGATATCGATGTTGACCGGGCAGGCCTCCATGCAAGCGCCACACAGGGATTCGCCAAGGCAAAGGTCACAGGCCTGGTTGATCCCCACCAGCAGGGGGTTCACTACAGCTCCGACAGGTCCTGAATAAGCATAACCGTATGAGTGTCCGCCTATTTTACCGTAAACAGGACAAACATTCAGACAGGCGCCGCAGCGGATGCAGCAGAGTATTTCTCTGAAATCCGTATCCGCAAGAATTCGGCTTCTGCCGTTATCGATAATGATAAGGTGGAACTCCTCGGGACCGTCTGTCTGTCCCTCTCTCCCGGGGCCTCCGATATAGCTGACATAGCCAGCCATGTTCTGAGCAGCAGCACCCATGGCCAGAAGTCTGAAAAGAATTTCGTGGTCTTTGAGATCAGCTACGACTCTTTCCATACCCATGAAAGCAACGTGCACTTTCGGCAGAGTGGTGGCCATCCTGATATTTCCTTCGTTGGAAACGGTGGTGATATGCCCGCTTTCTGCGCATGCGAGGTTACATCCAGAGATTCCCATATCCGCTTGGAGGAACTTTTCCCGCAGGGCTTTTCTGGCAACCCGGGTTAAAGCGGGAGGGTCATCAGTATATGAAATCCCCAGCTTTTCCTGAAAAAGACGGCCAACCTGTTCCTTTGTTTTATGGATAGCCGGTGCGATGATATGTGACGGTTTTTCCCCTGCAAGCTGGACGATGTACTCACCAAGATCTGTTTCCACGGTTTCAATACCGGCATCATCCAGTGCATCGTTGAGCCCGATCTCTTCGGTAAGCATCGACTTGCCCTTAACCGCCAGCTTTACATGATGCTTTCGGGCAATTTGAAGGCAATGATTTACAGCGGTCTTGCCGTCAGGGGCGAAATGGATATGGCCGCCGTTTTGCCGTATTCCGTCGGCAAGTGCGACCAGCAGAACATCAAGGTTTTCAATGGACCTCATCCTGATATCATGGGCCTTTAACCTTAAATCCGGCCCCTCGGGCAGTTTGCGGTAACCTTCGGCAGTTCCCCTGCCGAAACGCTGCTGAAGGTTTGCCAGAGCTTTTTGAAGCACAGGATTGTTTATGGCTTCCTGTGCTTTGGGCTTGTAATTTGAATAATTCAAGCGTCTCCTTTATGGCTTGCCCATGGAGTGAAAAGTGTCGGAAGGTGAACGGTGATATTCCTTTAACGATAAATTGATCACAGCAAAAGGCTTGCTGACGTTAAACGCCAGTCTGTAGTTGACCAATACCGGTTACCCGGCCAGTAACTGTGCAATATGCAAAGTTTTTACAGATGACCCCACCCTGCTAAGCCTTCCCTGGATGTTCATCAGGCAGCTTACATCGCAGCCTGTCACCGTATCTGCTCCGGAAGCAATGATGTGATTTATTTTATCATCTACCATTGCCGTGGAAATCACCGGGTATTTGACGGAAAATGTTCCACCGAAACCACAGCATCTGTCTGAGTCTTTCATTTCAACAAGTTCGGCTTTTTTGATATTCCGTATCAGCCGCCGCGGCTGTTCACTGATACCCAACCCCCTCAGCAGGTGACAAGAATCGTGATACGTAATTTTTCCATGGTAACAGGCACCCACATCCTCAATTTTAAGGATATCCACAATGTACTGGCTCAGCTCGAATGTTCTGAGGCCCACCTGAACAGCCCGTTCAAACCACTTTGCATCATCTTCAAAAAGATCTCGATAGCGGTTTTTAACCATATCTACGCATGATCCGGAGGGACATACGATTGCTTCCGAGTCTTCGAAGATTTCAATGAATCGTTTTGCCGCTACCCTGGCAGCTTTACGATAGCCAGCATTAAAGGCAGGCTGCCCGCAGCATGTCTGATCCAGCGGGCAGTTTAGGGGAATACCGAGCTTGTTGAAAATGGTAACCATGGCCTCTCCCACTTCGGGATAGAGTCCATCCACCAGGCATTGTACAAACAGGGTGACATTTTTTGCAAATTTCATCACTCAAAAATCTGGTCGGTTGAATGAATAGTTGAGACCGGAAAGATTTACACACACAGGTATTTATTTCTAATCTCTTCGTTGTCGTTAAGATCGTCGCTGGTGCCGTGGTATTTGATCACACCGTTGTCAATGATATACCCCCGGTCGCTCAGGCGCAAGGCAACTTCCAGGTTCTGTTCTGCCAAAAGAACGGTCATACCACTTTCCTTGAGGCGGGCAATCTGATCTTCAAGCATGTTCACGATCAGGGGTGCCAATCCCTCGGTGGGCTCATCGAGTAAAATAAACTCAGGATTGGTCATCAGTGCTCTGGCGATGGTCAGCATCTGTTGCTCACCGCCGCTGAGAAATCCGGCTTTACGGGTATCTATTTCTCCCAAAGCCGGGTAAAATTCATACACCCGATCCTTGTTCCACCCGCCATCTTGAAAGCTTCTCTCAGAGATTTCCAGGTTTTCCCCCACAGTGAGATCGGCAAACACCCGGCGATCGTCAGGAACAAATCCAATTCCCATGCGGGCCATCAGGTATGGTTTTTGGCCGGTACAGGTGATGCCTTTAAATTTGATAAATCCCTGCTGAGGTGGTGTTAACCCCATAATACTTTTAATGGTTGTGCTTTTCCCCGCACCGTTTCGTCCCAGCAGGCAGACAATCTCACCCTGATTCACTTCGAGCGAAACACCGAAAAGAATATGGCTCAGGCCATAAAAAGTATGGATTTTTTCTACGTGGAGCATTGGTCTGCACCTCCCAAATAGGCTTCCCGTACCTGTTGGTTATTTCGCACCTCGTCCGGAGGACCCTGGATAATCGATTTTCCCTGCTGCATGACCATGATCTGGCTGGCAATGGAGAACACCATTCCCATATCGTGCTCACAGAACAGAATGGTAAGCCCGAGATCACCGGATAGCCTCTTCATTAGCCGAAGTGTTACAGCGGTTTCTTCCGGTGACATACCGGCAGTGGGTTCATCCAGAATAAGCAACTCGGGACGGTTCCCCAAGGCAATTGCAATTTCCAGAACTTTTTGATCACCGTGAGACAGGGATCCGCTGGTCATCTCCGACTTGTCTATGAGGCCAACACTTTCTAAAATTTTCCGCGTTTCAGCCACAGCCATGGTTTTTGCCGGACGGAAGATATTGAAGGTTTTTTTTCGATAAGAGAGAACAGCAACCTGAACATTTTCAAATACGGTGAGGCGGTTGAAGATATTGACCACCTGATAGGATCGGCTGATTCCTTTGCGACAAACCAGATAGGGTGCCAGCCCGGCGATATTTTCTTCCTTGAACAAAATAGTCCCAGAAGTCGGTGCGAGCTGGCCGGTGATTAGATGAAACAAAGTGGTTTTTCCGGCACCATTGGGCCCGATCACGGCAACCACATCACCTTTTTCAACATTGAGCGCGGTATCGTTGACCGCCAGAAATCCGTCAAACGATTTTTGAAGGGCTTGAACTTGAAGCATCTATCCCTCCCTCTTTTCAGCAGGCACAACCTTTTTGAGAAACAGACCGAGCACGCCTTCCGGCAAAAAGAAAATAAGCAGCATTAACACAATGCCTAGAATCAGGGTCCAGTATTCAGTGTAAATCCCGACGAAAGTTCTCAAGGTAATGATTATTGCGGCTCCCAGTGCAGGGCCCATGAAAATGAACCAACCACCCAGCAGACACATGATAAGAATTTCCAGAGAGAAGGTCCAGAACATCAGATCGGGGAATACCGATCCTTCAACGGTAACAAACAGGGTCCCGGCGATCCCGGCAAAAAATGCTGCAATTACCTGGCCCACCAGTTGCTGCCTCTGCACATTAACACCGACTGCCTGGCATCGTTCAGGGTTATCCCGGATCCCTTGAAAGGTTCTCCCGAAGGGCGAATTGACGATCATGTACATCAACAACAGGCAGACCGCTGTAACGATCAGATTGAAATAGTACGCACCCGTGGACGCGCCGATCAGATCCGGAATGGGAATACCGTGGATACCGTCGTCTCCCCCGGTAAAGGAATACCAGCGATAGGTAATTGCCCAGACCAGGGATCCGAGGGAAATTTGCAGCATGCCGAAATAGAGCTTGGTCAATCGTACGGTAATCAGCCCCAGCACAAGTCCGAGAAGAGCGGAACAAAAGGGCGCGATCACATAACCAATCCACGGGGGCAGTCCGGATTTGGTGACGAATAAAGCAAAGGCATAGGCACCAAATCCGTAAAAAACCGCATGATGAAACTGGTACATGCCGCCGAACCCCAGGACCATATTGAGGCTGGTGGCCAGAAGACAGATGGCAAAAATGAGTGCGAAAAGGTAGACGTAAAACCTCGGCAGGAACTGGGGCAATAACAAAAGTACTGCCAGCATCACTATACCGATAATGGTTGTCTTTTTACTAAACAGGGCTTTAAATGGGGTCATCTCTCCCTACCATGTCGATTTAAGTAGTCCTTTTGGACGAAGCATAAGAACCGTAATAACTGCAATATAAGGAAAAACAATGGCAAATTGCGGCCACACCAGAATTCCTATTGAATCTGTCAGACCAAAAATGAGAGCTCCCAGCAATGCGCCCCATATATTTCCCAGGCCACCTATGATAACAATGAGGAAAGCTTCAATAATAATTGCATGATCCATTCCTTGGGTGATATTCTGTGTCGGAGCAACGAGAGCCCCTCCCAGACCCGCAAGAAAACATCCTATGACAAATACTGCTGCAAATACCCAGCTGACATTAATACCGATTGCTCCCACCATCTCACGGTCCACGGCAGCAGCGCGTGCAATTTTGCCTATTTTAGTTTTGTTGGTTAAAAACCACAAACCTGCTGCCACCAGAGGTCCCACGACCAGCAAAAACAGATTATATCGCGGGAAAGGAAACCCAGAGATGGAAAAGGAACCCTGCATAAATACTGGAGCGGTCAGGCTCCTGTAATCCGAGCCCCACACAAGTTTCACAAGATCTCCAAATACGAGAGTGAAAGCAAAGGTAAACAAAAGTAGCATTAAATGTTCTCTTTCGTACAGATGGCAAAAAAGTCCCCTCTCAACAATGAAGCTGATCATAGCCACACCAATGGGAGCAAGGAAAAGAGCGATCCAGAATCCTGACGGACCGCCGCCAAAAAGTGTGGCGATCGCAAAAGCTAAAAATGCGCCAATCATATACAAAGACCCGTGGGCAACATTCGGAATTCGTAAAACCCCAAGGACGAGGCTGAGACCGGAAGCAACGATGAATAGAATCGTTGTCCGGCTCAGCCCCACCAGAACTTGCTGAAAAAGAGCCGCAATTGTGATGTTGGATGCAAATTCCATTAAAAATTCCTTATTTCTTCCTTGCCATTTTAATCTCTTCAATAGACGGCATTACATCTTCGCCTGGTATAGTCACTATATCGGTGGCAATAAGGAAATCATATCCTTCTACTTTCTTAGTTGTGCCCATAAACATGGGAAGCATGGCCTGGTGATCGTACGCACGCATGGTAACTTTGCCCACCGGCGTATCTACCGTCATTCCTTCAAGGGCATCAATGAATTTTTCGGTATCGATTTTGCCTGCCTTTTCATAAGCTTTTTTAATAAAATCGGCAGCCATAAATCCATATACGGCTCCTACTGCAGGGTATCGGTTATAAGCCGCCTGGAACTTTTTTGCAAAATCTTGATTTTCGTTTGTTTCGGGATAATAAAAAAAGTAATTGGAAGTCCCAATTACTCCTTCCGGAGCATTTAACCCCAAGGGTTTCAACGTAGAAAGCTCTGTGGCTGTATGCATATAAAAAGGAACTTTCTCGTTAAAACCTGTTGCTTTGGCCGCTTTTAAAAACGGAACACAATCCCGACCTCCAGTGGCAATAATTACTGCATCCGGTTTTGCTGAAAGGATGGCGGTAATATATGGTGTAAAATCAGGTTCTCCCACTTTCCACCAGGATTGACCAAGTAGCTCTACTTCGGGTTTCATTTTTTTCAAATTATTCCATACGCCGTCTGCAATGGCATGGCCGTACTCATAATCATCACCAGCAATCCAGTATTTTTTATACGGTTTTTTTGCCAAGCCGACGGCTCCGGCCTTTCCGGCCAAAGCTGAGTTCTCCGTAATGGAAAACACATATCTGTGGCCCTTTGCTCCGGTAATTTTAGCACTTTTAGAAAAAGTTGCCAAAAATGGAATTTTTTCATTTTTAGCTAGGTCGGAGATAGCCAGTGCAAGAGAGCTGTTGATTGTTCCCATGAGTATATCCACATTTTCTTTCATGACCAATTCTTTCGCGGCGCTCAGACCGATATCCACCTTAAACTTGCTGTCACGGGTTACAAACTCGATTTTTCTTCCAAGTACTCCGCCCTTGGCGTTAATATCATCAACAGCCAGCTTGAATGCATCCCTTACGTCATTTGTATAAGTGCTTGCTGGACCGCTATAACAGTCCACAATCCCTACTTTTAGGGGAAGAACAACTTCAGGTGGCTTAGATATATAGTAGACAACTATAGCTGCTATAACCAAAATTGCTATTAAAATAATCCATTTAGATCCCTTTTTCATACGATTCCTCCTTTTCTACGTTACCTGCCGCTTATATTTTTGCTCGTGCAAAAAGTTATTTCCCGGGCAGTTAATTTTGATGAATTCAAACAAACCGAATTCATTAGGTTTGAGGTGTTAAATTTTAGTCCTGTCATGGCGGGATTCTGTGGCAGGGCCTGCCCCTGTTTCTTTATTTTTTTATTTATCCGTTTAAGTCGCTTTTGTCAATTCGCTTTTAACCGTTATACCGAAATTTTGTTTTTTGGAAAGCTTCCTGTGGTAATTTTCTTTTCCTGAAGGTATTTGCTGAACTTAAGATAGAATGATATCCCTGCCTGATAAACAGGCAGGGACCAAGAGAATAAAAATGTGGAGGAATTAAAATTTAAGCAGCTTTTTAAGCGCACCACCAGTAATCAGACCACTTGCATTTGAGCCTAAATTACCCAAAGCACTGCTTTGACTGCCTGCAAGGGTATTGATATCGACGATATTGGCGGCTTCATCGTTGAAGGAAGCCAGACGTTCTCGCATCTGACTATCGAGCAGTCCTTTTAACTCTTTCTCATAACGTGCCGCCTGCTTTTTCAGACCAACACTCAAGGCGCTGGAAAGTTTTTTATCAAGATCGGTTTTTACACTAACCTTGGGAGAGTCAAGCTCCCCACCAAGGGTGACATCAGCATTGAAGCGATTGATGCTTTTAAGCACATCTGAAACCACCTTAGCGGTTTTTCCCTTAAGATTGTCTATTTTAATATCGGCGTCACGAAATCTTAAATTAGTCCTTCCGTTCATGGTCTTTGCATCGCTAATTACAAGATCACCGTTAAAACCAAGCGCCGTATTGCTTAATGTCATAGACGAAACCACCATTTCATCAAGCGGGAGCTTTTTCGCACTAAAGGAAAGGCGATCGATAACGCCTTTGCCCAGTCTGTTATCTTCCCCGCTTATTTTTAAGCCACGTATATTTCTCCCATCGCTTGATGCCTCAAAGGTAATCGGCCGCCCCAGTTCTTTTTGCCGATCTGTTATATTGCTAATTGTGGCCGAGAATTTTTGCTCATCCAGGATTCCGTCAATCTCCGTCTTCTTAATAAGCAGGTCCGGATTTAAGACCTTCATGGCAAACTTAATCCAACGCCCTTGACCGCGGGGGGGCAATTTTTCTTCAGGCTTAGCTTCACTCTTTAGATAGGGTGCCAACATCGAGTAGTATTTTTCAGCCATGGCCATATACCCTTTCACTTTTTCGCCAAGGAGGGTAGCAACCAGGTTCATTGCTCCTTTGTCGTCCAGCGAGTAGGTCGATTTTAATTTGTTAAAATCATTCTTCGGCGCATTTTTAATCGCTGCTAACAATGACCCGACGCGTTTCTGGTCGGTATTAAACTCTTTTTCAATGGATTTAATTTGCTTTTCACGTTTCTTTAGCTTTCTCTCAAAAGCCTTAAGGTCGTCTTTAAGTTGTAAAAGCTGACCTGGATCGTTGGATGACGCTTTTCGTTTGAGAGCCTTATAATCGTTTTCCAACTCCTTAAGTGCCTTATCGGAAAACTCGTTTTTTGCTACATCATCCCATTTTGCACGGATCCTAGTAACTTCTGCCTGAGCTTTTTCATACACTTTGACCGATTTCAAATTTGCATTGGCCAGCACTTGCTTGGGATCGGGCAGCTCCAATGCCGGCATAGAAAACGCGTCATCGCTTTTTTCTTCCGATTTTCCCGCAGGAACATCTTCATCTTTTTTAGGCACCGATTTCTTAAGGGTTGCTTTGGTGTGAAACCCCATTCCGTTGATGGCAGCCTTTTCAATATGCGTCCGGTTAAACAGCAATGCATTGAGGTCTATGTCAAAACCGATATGTTCCATGGAAACCGCATCGAACCCCTCTTTCGATCCGGCGACTTCAAGCCGGTTGATATCCACTGCTCCTTCAGTGAAACGGATATCGACCGACCCGATGCGAACATCGCGCTGAAGCAGTTGGCTGGCACCGCCCTCAAGGGCCCATTTTGCAAGCGGATCAGCCAGAAATATCGCAAAGGCGATCAAAACAGCAGCCACACCGGCAAAAACACCCGCACCCCACCAGCGCAGTAATGGATCTTTTTTCCCGCTCGCCTGCAGAATGCCGAAAAGACCAAGCTTGGGAAATTTTGACAATACCGATCCGAGCGCCTCACGATAATGGTTGATGCTCCAACCCAGCAGAAAATAGAGCGGCGCTGCGGCTAAGAGTGCGATTACAGTCGAGCCAAGCACCAAAGTGCTATTGAAGTAGCTCAAGCGCATCAATCCGTTGTTATACCATGCGGTCCACCATCCGTTCAGCCCTTGGCTGGTAAGCAGCGCATAACCGATCCGCTCAAAAATCGGGTCGAACAGGTAACCGATTCCGGCAAAAAACGCTGAAGAGGCCAAGAAGAGTCCCAAATGTATATTGAGTAAAAAGGCAAGGAAAAAGATTACCACAGTCTGGATACCTGAAAGAGGAGTCAAACCCACAACCATACCTAGGGTAATGGCAAAGGTGACTTGCCAGGGTGTCTGTGCTGAATTAAGCGCTTTAAAAAGCTTTAGCAAAAACTGCATACATCACTCCTTAATTTTGAATGGTTCTTCTTTTCTCAGTTTTTTGTCCCATGAAAACATATTCACTTTCCCGGTTTTGTTACGTGTTGAAGCTATTTTTGCCTATTTAATTTAGCAAATTTTGTGCCACCGTCCAAATTTTGACAAAAACCACTTTAAATAAAGGGGGTTTGGCGATTGGATAAGGGAAAACAGGGAGGATAGAAAATTTGGTGTGATAGACATGAGACACGATATGCGAGTCACAAGTGTCTCGCATATCGTATCCTCCAAAATTTACCAGTTTTCACATAGCAGTTCAAAATAACCGGTCGGTTTTACACAGGCTGGGCACTTTTCCGGTGCTTCTTTTCCGGTATGAATGTATCCGCAGCTCAGGCAGCGCCATACTTTTTCTTCCTCCTTTTGAAAGACCCTGTCCGTTGCAATATTTTCAGCCAGCTCAAGATAGAGTTGTTCATGATGTTTTTCCGATACGATAATATTGTTGAACGTATCTTCAGCTCTTTCAAATCCTTCATCCTGAGCTATGTTGGCAAATCTGGCATACATGTCTTCGCTGACATATTTTTCCAGAGCTGCAGCCGAAAGCAGATTGGCACGGGTGTCTTTGATCACACCGGTGGGAAAGGTCCATTTTATTTCAAGCTCCCCCCCGTTAAAAAATTTAAAAAACCTCAGGGCGTGTTCGAATTCCTGGCCTGCGGTTTCATCAAATATTTTTGCTATCTGGATAAACCCTTCCTCCCGGGCCTTGTTGGCAAAAAAATTATATCTGGTCCTGGCCTGGGTTTCTGCTGCAAAAGAGGTATGAAGATTTTTTGCTGTTTGACTTTCCCTGAACTTAACCATAAGCACCCTCTTTCTTATTCTTCGATAATAATTGCATCGGCGCCGCATTCATCAGCAGCCCGGCGAACAACTTCTTTTAAATGCTCCGGAATTTCATCCATTTTAACGGTGGATTTCAATTGATCTTCATCATACTCAAAAATTTCAGGACAAAGATCGTTGCAGTTCCTGTCACCCATGCATTGTTTGGTAATGGTTACTTTCATCTGAATTTTTCCTCCTTTTTATAGTTTTTCTGAATCTTACAACTCGCCTATTCCCCAGTCAAAGTGCAGAAAATACGAATTATGTTCCCTGCTCCTTTTTTTATCCGCGTAATGCTGCGTGAGCAGCTGCCAGCCTGGCGATGGGCACACGAAATGTGGAGCAGGAAACATAGTTTAAACCGAGTTTGTGACACAGCGCAATAGATTTGGGATCCCCCCCGTGTTCCCCGCAGATACCACATTCAAGGTCGGGATTTACACTGCGGCCTTTCTTGATTGCCATTTCCATCAATGCACCCACACCCTCGAGATCTATGGTGGCAAATGGATTATCCGGCAATATTTTGTCTTCCATGTATTGAATTAAAAATCCAGCTTCCGCATCGTCCCGGGAAATACCAAAGGTGGTCTGGGTCAGGTCGTTGGTTCCGAAAGATATAAAAGAGGCAAATTCGGCCATTTTATCTGCTGTAAGTGCGGCCCGCGGTATCTCAATCATGGTTCCGAATTTGTAATCGACCTGGGTGTCCTGTTCGTCCATCACCTTTTTGGCCTCGGATTCGAGAATCTCTCGTTGGACCTTAAGCTCGTTGGCATGACTGGTCAGGGGAATCATTACCTCGGGATGAACCTCGACGCCTTCCTTGGTCACCAAACATGCCGCTTCAAAGATAGCGCGCACCTGCATGATGGTCAGTTCAGGAATCTGGATGCCCAGGCGAACACCTCGCAGGCCCAGCATCGGATTATCCTCTCTTAAACTTTCCACCCTTTTAAGTATGCGCTCCTTTTCGCTGATTTTTCCCAATAGGTTATTCACATCTTCCAGAGTCCCGGCATGCTTTAAGCGTAGTTTGAGGTCAGTCAACTCCCGCATGAGGTCAATGTGGTTGGGTAAAAATTCATGCAGCGGCGGATCAATCAAACGGGTAATGACTGGCAGACCATCCATCGCCCGGAAAAGGCCGGCAAAATCATCACGCTGAAAGGGAAGAAGCGCATCCAAAGCCTCCCGCCGTTCAATGGGCAGATCGGTCATAATCATCTTATGTATATGGGGCAGTCGCTCTGCGTCAAAAAACATATGCTCGGTACGGCACAGGCCGATGCCTTCGGCACCGTATTGACGGGCACGATGGGCGTCTTCCGGATAGTCGGCATTGGTCCACACACCAAGGGTACGAAATGAATCGGCCCAGGAGAGAATTTTCATCAGGTACGGATCTTCAATATCAGGCACCACCGTTTCTAGTTTTCCTAAATAGACCTCTCCGGCCGTACCGTCAATGGATATCCAGTCACCTTCGTGGATGACACTGTTTTTCACAAAAATCTGTCGTTTCCCCATGTCTATTTCCAGTTTGGAAACACCGACCACGGCAGGCTTCCCAAACTGGCGCGCAACCAGTGCAGCATGGCTGGTCCGGCCTCCGCGGCTTGTCAGGATACCTTGAGACGCAAGCATGCCATGCACATCATCCGGCTTGGTCTCAGGACGAACCATGATCACTTCCTTACCGCCTTTGGCCCATTCTTCTGCTAAATCTGCATCAAGAGCGACCACACCGAAGGCGGCACCAGGCGAAACATTGAGACCGTGAGCCAGCAGCTGTCCTCTCTCCCTGGCAGCGCGTGTGGCTTCGTGACTGAACTGCGGATGCAAAAAGAAATCGACCTGTTCCGGAGCCACACGCAGAACCGCCTCCTCCCGTGTGATCAGACCCTCTTGAGCCATATCGACAGCGATACGAACGGCCGCCTGGGCGGTGCGCTTACCGTCCCGTGTTTGAAGCATCCAGAGTTTACCCTTTTCGATCGTAAATTCCACATCCTGCATCTCGCGATAGTGTTTTTCAAGTTTTTCGCAGATCTGCTCGAACTCGGCATAGACCGACGGCATTTCATCTTTTAGCTTGAGGATATCATCGGTCAAACGGATTCCGGCAACCACATCCTCGCCCTGGGCGTTTACCAGATAATCTCCTTCTATGTGTTTTTCTCCGGTGGAACCGTTACGTGTCAAAGCCACACCGGTGGCACTGTCATCTCCCATGTTTCCGAAAACCATGGTGACGACGTTAACGGCTGTTCCCAGATCATGGGAAATACCGGCGGCATTGCGGTAATCAATGGCACGCTTGCCGTTCCAGCTTTTAAACACCGCCTCCGTCGCCATTTGAAGCTGTTTATAGGGATCAGCGGGAAAAGCTTGCCCGGTTTGCTTTTTAAAAATTAATTTGAACTTATGGGTGACCTCTTTCCAGTCATCGGCTGACAATTCCGCATCGTTTTTCACCCCGGCTTTGTCGCGGGTTTTGGTAAGCACCTCTTCAAAAACCTCATCGGTAACTTCCATGACCACACTGCCGAACATCTGCACCAGGCGGCGATAGGAATCGTATACAAAGCGCTCGTCACCGGTTAACTTTATCATGCCCTTGGCTGTATCATCATTTAAACCGATGTTTAAAACAGTGTCCATCATTCCGGGCATGGAAAATTTTCCTCCTGACCGGCATGAAACCAGAAGCGGATTTTCAGGGTTACCGAAAGTCTTTCCGGTTTCCACTTCTATTCTCTTTAAAGCCTCTCTAGTCTGGTCCCACATTCCTTCGGGCATCGTTTCTTTAGAATCAAGATACGCGTTACAGGCTTCGGTCGTAATCGTAAATCCATGTGGTACCGGCACACCGATACGCGTCATTTCCCCAAGATTAGCTCCTTTCCCGCCCAGAAATCCACGCACATCTTCCCAACTTCCACCTAGATATGCTTCTGCCTGATCCACTTCATCAAAAAAATAAACCCATTTTTTAGCCATGTTGAACCTCCTGGAAAAAACTGATGAATCCTCAAGTTGATCACAGATAGAACAGCCGATTTTTTTGAAATCATTGATATTGAAAAAACGCTTCTTTACGCTTGCCAGAATACGTGTTCGTTTGCAAACAGGCAAACAAATCAACAGGAAAAACACGAAAGGGGGGTCACACGAAAAAAACTTTTAATTATCACTAAATCTTAATGTTTTTTATGAACTTGTTTTTTGAAAGCGGATTAAGTTGAAATCTCGGTTTAGTTGCGATAGCAGGATAGACCACCATAGGTGGTATCCCTTAATATGAAGTGTCCATTCTCGTCCAGATACCGGCCATCTGAATACAGCTAACAGATGTCGGCTATATTGTCAACATGCCGAATTATATCTTGATGCTTTTGATAAACTCTTCCATATCTTTCAATAAATCCGCGCTGTGCATGTATTTATTGGTTGGGCAAGCAATGATTTTTCCGCTTGGAAGGGTTTGGGCGATCTTTTTGATATTGTCTTTTGAATGAAGTGTATCTGTCGGGGCATAGGCAAGGGCGGTTGGAATTTTCACGGTTTCAAGATCCGGCCATAATTTGTAGTTCATGGCTGATTTTACTGACAGCTTGATACGTTTAGGATGTGCCGTTTTTAATGTGATATTATAACGACGCATCTGTTCAGGTTCTTTTTTGGCATCCACCCGAAATGTACGAAGGTACCACAAGATAAAATATTTCAAAAAATGATAGCTGAAATCAGGCAGAAAAAGCAGTGCCCGCATAAACGGATGGGCTGAGAACTCACTGTTGGGCCCCACCAGGAATGCGTAATGTACCTTCAATTTGTTGCTTTTAAATGCTTCCAACAGAGCGGTGGCGCCGAATGAACTTCCCATTACGATTGATTTTTCCACATCGATTGGCAGGCTCTTACACACATTTATTATATCAAGGGCAATCCTGGCGAGGGTGAAGTCATTGATTCCGATTTTTTCCTTTTTTATCCGTGCGGAAATTTTCTCTCTGGTTTCAATATAAAAAACCCGTCGCTCTTGGGTCATTGAGCGTAACAGTTCCGCCCAGCCGGAAACATGAGAGACCCATCCGGATACAAAGATAACGGGTTCAACCGCTTCTTTTATTTTGGGTTGCCATTGAAGCACTTTTAGCTTTACATCATCCGAAGCCGATATATACTTGGATGTATAATGCGCCCCAGGTGCAGATATGGGATCATCTCTGTTTAATGAATTCATAAAAAAAAATTTTAACCTTACAACGCAACTGGCCGGTTTTGTTTAGCAACAGCTTGTTTTTTGTGTTATTCGGTATTGTTGCGGGTTACGTGTTGCGGGATACGGGTTGGCAAAAAGTTATATTTCCGGTTAACAACACGCAACTTGTATCACTTACGTAACAGACAAACAAGTAAAAAAGACACATTATGGTTAACGATAAATGTCGTTATAGGGTTAAACCGGATTTTCCTGCTTAGCCCGTTGTATTTCTTTAAAAGAGGATACTATTTCCCATTTACGGTCATCATAGACAGTGGTTAATACGGTACCTGTATTTTTCCAGAAGAAATCCCGATTAAACATGAAGGCCGGCTTATAGTTGGGCCGTTTATTTGCCAGTGGGTAACTTCTTCTGCTCTTCTTATTGGTGGCTTCTATAATATACGTCTTTTGGCCATAAAACAGCACCACCCATGCATGGCCGTTCTTTTTGTAGTTTCCCAGCACCACCCTGGCGTCATATCCCATTTCAATCAGCCAGTCGGCAAGCAAAACCGCATGGTCTTCGCAGTCTCCTCTTAGCCAGTAGAACGCCTGTTTGGATGTTTGCCATACATCCACCATACCTTTAAACTGTTTTTTATCTGTTTTGTATTTTAGCCTGGACGCCAGAGTTTGCATCGGTATCCAGAGTTTTTCAGTTTCAAAGGGAGAAAAACCGATGAGGTATGCATTGGCAACGTGGTGTTTAAAATCCGTCCCGAGAGCGGTGAGGGTATATAGCTTTTTGCGATAAAGCCAGGTGGTAGGGGCTGTGCGTTTAAGTTTGCCCTTGGAATTTCTCAAGTAGCGATCAAACCCGTCGGAGCCGACTTTGTGCTTTGAATCATAGATATATACTATCCCTTTGCGCGGCTGTGCATCTTTTGCAACCGTCGGTTTTAACGGTTCTCCTGTCCCAACGCTGCATTTATACAACAGTATGGTGCCTACACTAAAAAACACCAACAGGTTGGATAGGGTTTTTATCGCCCCCAAAAACCCGATTTTTTTGGAAGCGGTTTTTTTCATTCAACCCGCTATCCTTTTAATCCAAAAGATACAATGACTGCCACGAAAATTAAAATAGTAGAAGCAAAAATTGCGGCAGCAAGGTTGCCGTTTTTAATCTCATCTTCAAGGTCAATCGATTTCAGCAATTTATAATCGACCAATTTCAGCCCGGCAATTCCGATGAAAAGTGCCAGGATGGTGTAAAACAGGTTGATCACGAGACTAACGGCGGTTGAAATAAAAAATTGAGTTTCAAACATATCTTTCTCCTTTGGCAAGTATTCAGGTGGATAGGCTGAAGGATGAAGGCTGTTAGGGGAAAGCACATTTTAAAGCCATATTTGATGAAAGAGTCAGATATTTTCGCCAAAGTACTACAGTGGTGTTTTCTGACTCCTTCGGCCTCCAGTCTAAACAACTTCAGCCTGACTACGTAAAGTTACCTCCTTTTTAGATTAATAAAAACGATACCGGTTTTGTTATTTTGAAATGACCAGCCTTATCTCAATCATTTCCTTTTCCTTCTCATCTGCGTCTGGTAAGGGACCATGGAGAACGCCCATCTTTTTCAATTCATCATAGAAAACAGTGTACCCTTCCGCAGGAATCAGAACGCGGACAAAGATCGCATGTCCTGTTTTATGGTCGTATTCAACCGATTGAATTTTTCCCTTAATCTGTTTTGCTATATTTTTCAGCTTTGCAGTTATATTTTCGACCTCCGCTTCCGGCTCTACCGAGTCTGATTTTACTACAGACGGCTGTGCAGGCAAAGGTTCTTGGTCCTTTTCAACAGCATCGGCAACCGCCTCCTCTCTTATTGCCACCTTTCCTGCCATACGAGACCGTAAAGAAGCGCCCGTGCCAGCTTTTTCTTCCTCATCATGCACTTTGTTGCTTTCAACAGGAGGAGCAGCTTTAATGGGTGCAATTTTCAAATCCGGTTTTTGGTGTGTCCCAGTTTTAAGGGCTAGAGCCAGCTCTATGACTTTTTTTGTTTTCAGTCTTTTTGATACTAGACCCTTAACCTTCTTTGTTTCTGTTTTTTTATGTGCGACGGCCTTTGGGGAAGCCGATTTTGCTGTGTCTATTTTTTTCTCAAGGAATGGTTCTGCCGGCTCTTTCATCGGTTCGGGTTTTACTTCTTCTTTTTCAGCTACCATCGCTTCATTCTTGACCAACTCTTGCGGAAACTGCCTTTCCGGCTTTTGCAAATGAATAATCGAAAAAACCAGAACAGCAGTAGCCGTGGCTGTCACCAGTTGCAGGGGAATTTTTATCCGCATGGGTACAAATAGTTTTTTGATCATCTTGCCAAAACCAAAACGAGGTTCAATTCTCTCATGAAGCCTATCCATAAAATCATCCGGTGCCTTTGCCTTTTCCAGATTCCCGAGATCTTCAACCAAGGCCTTTAGCTCTTCAACCTCTTGTCGACATTTGGTGCAAGTGGAAATGTGCTTTTCAATATCTGCCTTGGTTTGTGCATCCAGAACACCATCAATATATTCCGATAAAAACGGTTTAATCCCGGCACATTTCATGTTAAACTTCTCCTTTCAGTTTTTCTCTTAAGTCCTGCCTTGCTCTGGCAAGTTTAGACTTAACGGTGCCAAGGTTCAATCTGGTAACCGAGGATATTTCTTCATAAGACAGCCCTTCGATATCTCGCAAAACAACGACTGCTTTTTTATCTGGCGGCAGAGAGTTTATGGCCGCTTTAATCAGGTTCATCTTCTCTTTTTTACCAAGTTCAATCTCTGGAGATTTTGATTCATCCGCTATCTCAACACCTGGATTTCCCTTGATCGCCGTATGATTCAGCTGAACAAATTTTTTCTTTAACCGGTATGGGAAGGATTTTAACCTGTTTTTGCATGTATTCACCGTAATCCGATAAATCCAGGTGGAAAAAGTGGCCTCAAACCTAAAGTTTTTTAACGCTTTAAATGCCTTAAAAAATACATCCTGGGCCAAATCGTTGGCATCTTGGGAATCTCCCACAAACCAGTAGCACAAATTAAACACTCTATCCTTATGGCTTAAAACAAGTTCATCGAAGGCAGCTTTCTTCCCTTGCTGAAAAGCTTTAACCAGCTCGCCATCCTTTTTTATCGAGCCTTGAGATGTTTTTTTGTTTTCCTTCATTTATTTAGACAGGAGCTGATGAGAAATGTTCCACTAAAAAAGTTATATTTTCATTTTATCTGTTTACTGCGCAAAATCAAGAAGTTTGACATCAAAACGAGCATGTTTATATTCTATTTAAATGTAATTCAGCTGGATAGACTTAAGGTTGAAGACTGTTAGCAAAGGGCTGAACGTGGCATATAAAAATACTTGATATGATAGCTGTTTTGTCTTGGAAAAATATCAGTCCTCTTTTCCCTTCAGCCTTCAGCCCAATCACCTTCAACCTTTAATAAATAATTGCAGGAGGAACGCATGCAGTTCGATAAATTCACCATAAAATCACAGGAACTCATTCAAAATGGGCAGGCCCTGGCCGCAACACATAAGAACCCGCAGATTGAACCGGAGCACCTTTTAGGCGCCATGCTTAACGAACCGGAAGGGATCGCCGGAGCCATGCTGAAAAAGCTGGGGGTATCCCCCGAGGCTGTTGTCCAGGAGACAATGACAGCCATTGACCACCTGCCAACGGTCAGCCAGACGGGAGATGTTTACCTATCCCAGCGAACCAAAGCAGTTCTGGATGCCGCATTCACCGAAGCCGCCAAAATGAAAGACCAGTATGTCAGTATAGAGCATATTCTTTTGGCTATTTTAGATGAAAAACACGGAGAAGCCGTAAAAATCCTGGGTCGGTTGGGTATCACTCGTGAATCGATTCTCAAAGTCCTCATTGATATTCGCGGATCTCAGCGTATCACTGACCCGAATCCCGAAGAAAAATACCAGGCGTTGGACAAGTTCAGCCGAAACCTTACCGACCTTGCCCGACTGGGTAAGCTTGATCCGGTGATCGGACGCGACGAAGAAGTCAGGCGCGTGGTTCAGGTTCTTTCACGAAGAACCAAAAACAACCCTGTTCTTATCGGAGAACCGGGTGTGGGAAAAACCGCTATTATTGAGGGCCTTGCCCAGCGAATTGTTGAAGGAGATGTGGCGGAAACTTTAAAAAACAAACGCCTCGTTGCGCTTGATATGGGATCACTGATCGCAGGGGCAAAATACAGAGGTGAATTTGAAGATCGCTTAAAGGCGGTTTTAAAGGAAGTGGAAAAAGCAGAAGGAGAGGTCATCCTTTTTATCGATGAATTACACACTCTGGTGGGTGCCGGCGCCAGTGAAGGCTCCATGGATGCGTCCAACATGCTCAAACCTGCTCTTGCCAGGGGGACATTGCGGTGTGTGGGTGCCACTACTTTGAACGAATATCGCAAATATATTGAAAAAGACGCCGCCCTTGAAAGGCGATTCCAACCGGTCATGGTACTTGAACCCACGGTAGAAGATACAATCTCTATCCTGCGGGGATTGAAGGAAAAGTATGAGGTCCACCACGGTGTCAGGATTAAAGATTCAGCCATTGTAGCTGCGGCTACCCTTTCAAACCGCTATATTTCAGACCGGTTTCTTCCCGATAAGGCCATCGATCTGGTGGATGAATGCGCATCAAAGATCAGGATTGAAATCGACAGCATGCCCGATGAAATAGACGAAATTCAAAGAAAGATCACCCAGCTGGAAATCGAACGCGAAGCTCTGAGAAAAGAGTCTGATCCTGCTTCTAAAGAGCGGTTGTCCAAAATTGAAGCAGAACTTGCAGTGATGAAAGAAGAGATTCTGGGAATGAAGGCCCACTGGCAAAACGAAAAAGATCTGATTCAAACCATACGCAATATAAAGGAAGAACAGGAAAAACTGGGTACTGAAGAGCAACAGGCTCAAAGAGAGGGCGATCTGGCGAAAGTTGCCGAGATCCGGTACGGGAAAGCGGCAGAACTTGAAAACCGCCTTAACGATGCCAAAACAGAACTCTCCCGGCTTCAGGAAAACAGCAAAATGCTGAAAGAAGAGGTGGATGATGAAGACATTGCCGAAGTCATATCCAGGTGGACCGGAATTCCCGTCAGTAAAATGCTGGAAGGGGAAAAGGAAAAACTGGTTTCTATGGAAGCTCACCTGGGCCTCCGAGTAATCGGTCAGCGAGAAGCGATATCCGCCGTGTCCAATGCGGTTCGTCGGGCTCGCTCCGGTCTGCAGGATCCGAATCGACCCATCGGATCATTTATCTTCATGGGACCGACCGGTGTGGGAAAAACAGAGCTGGCAAAGGCCCTGGCGGAATTTATTTTTGACAGCGAACAGGCCATAGTCCGAATCGATATGTCGGAATACATGGAAAAACATGCCGTATCCAGACTAATTGGTGCGCCTCCTGGTTACGTTGGTTATGAAGAAGGCGGCTACCTGACGGAAGCGGTAAGAAGGCGTCCCTATTCCGTTGTACTCTTTGATGAAATCGAAAAAGCACACCCGGAAGTATTCAATGTACTGCTCCAGATTTTAGACGACGGCCGTATGACAGACGGTCACGGCCGGACCGTCGATTTTAAAAACACCATTATTATCATGACATCCAACGTGGGCAGCCGATGGATACAGGAATTGGGCGCATCCCGCCGTGAGGAAATGGAAAATAAGATCACTGAAGCGCTAAGGGGCAGTTTTAAACCTGAATTTTTGAACCGGATTGATGAAACCATTATTTTCCATAACCTGACCCATGAGCAAATTGGCGAAATCGTGAAAATTCAAATCGAACATTTAGACACCAGACTTGCGGAAAGAAATATCGAGCTTGTCCTTGCCGATGGCGCTTTGTCGCTAATAGCGGAAAATGGATATGATCCGATTTACGGCGCTCGCCCCTTAAAACGGGTCATTCAAAAGTATATTGAAAATCCCCTTTCTATGGAAATTCTAAAGGGCAATATATTGGATGGAGATAGAATCAGTGCGGAAGTTGAAGGAGGTGACATTGTCTTTAAAAAAATATAAGACTATGGCAAAACACCACTTCTAGAGATTTGTGCTTGCCTGCCCAATTTTTCACCACTGAGCTCACAGAGAACACAGAGATATCGGTTTATTAACTATTTATCTCTGTGAGCTCCGTGGCCTCTGTGGTAAATTTAATTTTATAGAAGGCATCAAACTTCAATCACTTTTTTTCTGCCGACATTGGGAAAGAAAAAAATCAAAATCAAAGTCAGCATCGGGATGAAGGCCACGTATAGCAAAACCGTGTGGATGGAAAACAGGTCGGACAATTTTCCAACCACCGGTGAAATTGCACCTCCCAGACCGTAGGCAAAACCCATCATCAGGCTGGCCACCATAGATCGTCCTCTGGGAGCCAATTCCTGGGCCATGACCACACCGATGGGAAGAGTTGCCAGCACAAACAACCCTGCCGCAAAGGCCCCAACATATATCCAGTTTCCCGATAGCTTAAGGAAAAATAAAAGTGCCGGGGTCATCAATCCATGCGTCCAATAATATATCGGTTTGAAACCGGTTCTATCCGCAATATAACCAGCCGCAAGCCCGCTTAAAGTGCCGGCGACTACAAAAAGAGATATGACACCTCCAACCGCTACCAGAGAGTAACCCTTTTGGACAAGTAACACCGGCATAAAGGTCATAAACGACTGCCCGACCACAGCTCGCAACACCATCACGCACCATATGAGGAGAACCGCTTTCCACACCTCGCCCAGGGTATCTTTAAGGGAGTTGATAAAACCGGAAGTTTTCAACCCTTCCCCTTCCGGTACCGGAATAACCCGGTAAAGAAAAATCAACACTCCCAGTCCAATCAACATGGTAGCGGGCATGGCAGAAAGTCCGTATTGGGCCACAAACCAGGTGATAAAAAGTGGCCCGACGCCGAAAGCCAGAGTTCCACCGGTATTGAATATCGACATGGAAAAACCTGAATTCCTGCCGGCATAAACCGGCACCATTCCGGTAATGGACGGATGAAACATGGAAGAGCCAACCGATCCAAATGCCAGTAAAAGGATAAGTACAAAAAAAGATGGCGAAAGGCCTGACAATGGAATAAACAACACGGTAAGCAAAAGTCCCCCGAGAGCAAACGACCTGGTGGGATATCGGTCTGCCACATAGCCGATTGACGGCTGCACAATAAAGGCAAGAAACCGCATGGTTCCCATGATTATTCCCACCTGGGTCATAGAAAGGGAAAGTTTGTCAACAAAAGCGGGAAGAATGGGAGCGATAAAGGAGCTGTAAAAATCCCCCATGAAATGAACCAGGGTCAGTGCTAAAATAATTTTTACATTGGTATTTTGGGTTTTGGGAGTCGTCATATCTTTTATAATCGGAGTTTAAAAAAGACGGCAGGATAGAATAGGGCCAACGTCCTGTCAAGGGAGAATGGAAAATTTTAACCTTGAAAACTCTATAGTAATTGCCATAAATATGTTCTGTTTTAAATGAGGAAACTGTTTGAGTATATTAGAGAGGGTTAAGAAAGAACTTGAGTACAATTTTGTCCAGTTGTTTAATTATTACAATATATTAAATAGTTATAATATTATCGGTCAGTTCTTTCTTTACCATCTCTTATATACGAGTTTTTCATCGTTTAAAACGGAATATATTTATGGCAAACAGTATAAACCTTACGGTTGACCTCATTTCTTTCTCATATTCTACACCAGCCCAAGGCCCAGAGCAAAAGACAGCAGCAGCAGCATGATTCCGACAAATATCTGTATAAAGCGCATGGTAATTTTACCCAGCAGCCGGGAACCGATAAATGCACCGAGAAATGCGGCAAGTGACCCGGCGATGACCAGGCCGATCCCTCCCTGGCTTTTTAACACAGCAAAATCTCTGGAAAAGAAGGTTGAGCCGTAAATGATGAGGCGAGATACATCCACCACGATGGCTGAAACGACCATGGTGCCGATAAAAGCATTTTTTTCAAGCCCGGTACGAATCAAAAAGGCGGTTCTAAGCGCACCCTGGTGACCCGACAGTCCTCCAAAAAATCCCGAAACAGCGCCGCCAAAGGGAATGAATTTGGGGTCAAAAGCCAGTTTTTCAAAACCCGGAACCAGCTCGAAAATGGCGAAAATGAAAATCATGCCTGCAATAACCAGTTTGACGATGCTTATGGTGCAGACCCTGCCGGCGAGGGTATAGCTGGTAAACGGTTGTGCAGTACTCATATAGGTAAGCAGCAAGGCACCGGCTGCGGCGAAAATGGCAGCCGGCAGAGCAAATCTTAACACAATCCGATAGTCGGCTTTTTTACCAAACAGCCCTGCCTTAAATATATTGTTTGCCAGATGGACAATGGCAGTAGCGGCCACTGCCACTTCAACCGGAAAAAAGATGGCAAATGCCGGCATTAAAAGCGTTCCCAGGCCAAAACCGGAAAAAAGAGTCAGGCCTGAAACAGCCAGTGCCACCGTGCAGATAATCAAATAACTCATTTTATTTAACCATACCTCCGAGGGTTATAAGGTGCGTTTTTTTTCGCTGAGCAATGAGCATCAAGAACAAGCACGCAATAACAGGCGATTGTAAACCTTAACACCGCGGCTATTGATATTTAGAGTCGACGAATGACTGAATTCACCCGCATTTTGGAACGTATCGAAAAAATGATAGGTACAAAAAATTCGTTATGTAATTCTATAGGTTTTATTATTGAATACATTTTTCTCAGTTGTATTTTTATAAACATTTTTATTAATAAATACATCCTGCCGTAATACGCCATACTTGTTGAAACATACACGTAAAGTCATTAGGATAGTAAGTACTACGCTTGTTATTGTGCTAGCGACAATCGCAATCATGATCATAATTTGATATTTAATCCCCACTTCAGGGCTTGCACCTCCAAGAATAACTCCAGTCATCATACCGGGAAGAGCGACTATCCCCATTGTTGCCATGGAAGCGAGTGTCGGTTTTAACGCAAGTTGAACACTTTCCCGAAAATACGGAAGCAATGCCTCATAATGAGAAGCGCCAAGCGACAGCACATATAAATAATTTTTTGTATCCTTTCTCATGTTTTTATAAAAAGTGCTGATGCCGACAATATTGCCCCTGAGGGAATTGCCAAGAAGCATCCCGCCGAGAACTATCAGATATCTTGCGTCAAAAATATTATTAAGCGGGATAACAAAAAAGTTCAGATAAAAAATAACTGCAAAAGTCGAAACGGAAAATGATATAAAACTGGGTATGAAAATCTTACCGATTTTTATGAAAGAACTTCTGATAGCAGAAAAAACAGCAACCATAATCATGATTGCTAACCATAATAAATTCAAAAACACATTATTCCATAAAAAAAGATATTTAAGAAAGACTCCAATCAGAATCAGCTGAATGGACATCCTGGCAACAGAATAAAAAAGTGGTTTAATTAATCTAAAACCACAAATTAAGCTTAAAATTACAGGCAAAGCCAGCAACAGAAAAGTGAGTCCTAATGAGAATATAGTGATATCTACTGTTCCCATTTTTGCCTCTCCAAGTCAAAAACCTTAACAGAAGGGTTCTCAATCCATACAGGATCGTGGGAATTCACTACAAAAGTCCAATCTTTTCTTCCTACAAAATAATCTGCTACTTTTTTCTTGAGATGCTTATCAAGAGCCGATGTAACCTCATCCAGAAAAAAAATATTTCTTTTAAGCAGAACAGAAATAACTATAGCTAAACGCTGCCTTTCACCACCGGATAAATCTTCGACATTTTTATTAATAACATCACTGGTAAACTCAAAATAGTTTAAAAGATCATCAACTTTCTCTTGAGTGTAATCCAAGTGCATATTCGTTTTTAATCTTGAAATAAAATTAAGCAAGTCAAGAATTTTTCCGGCACCTATACTTACGTCTTGATCAATATAAGCAATTTTTTTGCGAATATCCCATGCGTTCTTTTCATCAACACACATTCCATCGAAAATAACCTCCCCTTCGCTGGGTTCGATAAATCCTAAAGCTAAAGAGAAAAGAGAACTCTTTCCTGAACCTGATTTCCCTAAAATAACGGCTTTTTCACCCTGCTTTATCTCAAAAGAAAGGTTTTGAATTATCTTTACGCCATTATAACATAAATGAATATTGTTAAATTTAATCATAGTATTCCTTAGTTACACATCGGCCGGCTGTTACAGAATGTTTTTTCAAATTCTGTAATAGTCAATCGACATCCATTATTATCTTCAACAAATTTTATATAAAGGATCGACCAGTTTCTCTATATTACATAAAAATCGCAAGTTATCACCTTTCCAGGCATACCTCCCTGTACAATTCTTTTATCTTGACCTTCAGGTCGTTAAGCTGCTTAAGTCCTGAAGGGGTAATGTTATAATATTTGCGTTGCTTGTGATTTACGGTTTTGGTAAAACAAGTCAAAAGACCGTTTTGCTGCATTTTAGCCAGAGTCGGATAAAGGGTTCCGGGGCTTAATTTATAACCATGCCGTCCAAGTTCTTCGATCAAGCCAAGCCCATATACTTCTTCGTTTGCCGCGTGGTATAAAATGTGTAGTTTGATGAAAGCCAGGTCGATTTCTCTAATCATATGTTAAAGTCTCAACATTATTATTGCATATCGATATCGATTGATAATATCGTATAACGATATTGTCAACAAAAAATTCTCCCATTGTGCTTAAAGATTTTTTTTGATAAATTGTCGCTAAAATTACCGCCAAAGGAGAGCAAAATGACTCATACGGAAACAGGAAATTACGGATGGAACAAGGATATGCAGATCCCTCTAGTCAAAAAACTTAAAGATGATTTAAAAAAAGCGATGCTGGGAAAAAACGACCCGGTCAGAGATGCCATTCGATTGGTGATGGGAGAGTATCCGAGCCTGACCGTTCCGATTACGTTAGACAGTGGGAAAAAAACAACCAGGGTTAAAAAGCCGGAAGAAATCACCGATGATGACTTGCTTGGAATAATACGAAAGCTGGTAAAATCGGAAAAAACAGTTTTGGAAATAAAACAACAAGATTCCTCTGATTACCTGGAAATACTTGAATCATATTTGCCGAAGATGGCCACCAGAGAGGAAATAGCCGATTGGATTAAAGAAAATATAGACTTTTCCGGGTTCAAAAATTCCATGCAGGCAATGGGCACCATAATGAAGCATTTCGGCAAGCTTGCGGACGGAAATCAGGTAAAACAGATATTGCAGGATTTGGGTAAATAACAGTTCTGAAAAAGCTCAGTCAATGGCTTTCGACCGATATAGTGAAAAAACCGTTTTCCATCATCTGGTTGGTGTTATGATACAGTTGTGTATCAAATTAAACGCGAGACGGTACATCTATAGCTTTTTTCTGTAATATCAATAAATTATATGCTTGCGGAATTACATCTTCTTTTTTCTTTCCTTAAAGTGTATTGCCATCTCACTTGGAGAAAGACCTGCCTTAAGTTTTGGCCCCAGCGACTTGTCCATAACCATCCGATATATAAATATATTTAAAATATTTATATCCATTGTCTCGTCTTGGCACAAAACTTGAAATAGGAAATGTCAGCAGTTAAAAAATGGAAAAATCAATGCTCAACAATTTTAATCCCATAAAAGCCATAAAAGCTGTTCTTACCGCAGCGGCAAATGGTGACATGAAAGGATAATCGTTATGCTGTCAGAAAAAATAGAAAATGCGTTAAATTCACAGTTAAATGCCGAACTTTACTCTTCCTACCTGTATCTTTCTATGAATGCATTTTTCAAATCGATCAACCTTGATGGGTTTGCCAACTGGATGCATGCCCAGGCACAGGAAGAACTGATGCATGCCATGAAGTTTTATGACTTTATTAATCAGCGCGGAGGAAGGGTGGTTCTTTCTCAGATAGAAGCCCCTCCTATTGAGTGGAGTTCCCCTGTGGAAGTATTTGAAGAAACCCTAAAGCATGAGCAAAAGGTCACCGGGCTGATTAATGATCTGGTTGAAATTGCACTGGCTGAGCACGACCATGCCACCCATATATTCCTTCAGTGGTTTGTTACCGAACAGGTTGAAGAAGAAGAAAGCGTGGGTCATGTACTCCAGCAGCTCATGCTTTTAAACGATGCCAAAAATGGTATTTTTATGATTGATCGTGAACTCGCAACCCGGGGGGCTCCGGAAGGAGAAAGCAGCTCTGAATAACTCTGCTTAAAAACTCGGTTTCCTTAGAAAAAATACCCCGTTGTTGCATACCACGGGGTATTTTTTTTTGAGTGTCGAATGGCTCTGTGAAATAGGAGGTAACCAATGATGGAAAAACAAACATTTATAATTCCAAATATCAGCTGCGGTCACTGCGTGATGTCGATTAAAAGCGAATTAAGCGAAATAAATGGTGTAAAAAGCGTGGAAGGTAACCCTGACGCCAAGAGTATTACCGTCGAATGGGGATCTCCCGCTTCAGTAAATACGATTAGGGAAAGGCTAAAGGAAATTAATTATCCTGCGCAGTAAGACGTTGAAAAACGCTGTTTTACCAAAGTCTCAGAGCAGTTCGTATTGTAAGCTGCCGGATGGCCGAACAGCGTAAGAAGGTGCAATAATGTCAAATACCCAGAGCGAACATAAAATATTGCTTCCCGTTACCGGTATGTCGTGTGCCAACTGTGTACTGAATATTGAACGAAATGTCCTCAAGCTTGAGGGCGTTGAAGATGCAAACGTCAACTTTGCCGCTGAACAGGCGGCCGTCTCATTTGACCCGGAGCAAATCAATATTAAGGACGTTGTAGGAAAAATTGAGAGTGTCGGCTATCATGTGGCCACCACCAAGGTCGAGCTGTCAGTCACCGGCATGACCTGTGCCAATTGCGCCATGAATATTGAAAGAACGCTAAATAAGAAAGTTCCCGGGGTGGTGAATGCATTTGTAAACTTTGCCAACCAAAAGGTTTTTGTCGATTATATTTCAACTGTCTCAACCATCGATGAAATCATATCCGCCATACAAAAAGCAGGCTACGGAGTGATCCCTCCTGAAGAAATTTCCCAGGGAGATGATGCGGAACAGGCGGCGCGGGATGCGGAGATCAAAGACCAGACGCGTAAGTTTGTTGCAGGCCTGGTTTTTGCCCTGCCGCTGTTTATTTTGAGCATGGGACGGGATTTTGGATTTACCGGCCAGTGGAGCCATGCGGTCTGGGTAAACTGGCTTTTCTGGGCCCTTGCCACACCGGTACAGTTTTACACCGGATTCGATTATTACCTGGGCGGGTTCAGAAGCCTGGTCAACAAGAGCGCCAATATGGATGTGTTGGTTGCCATGGGATCGTCGGTGGCATATTTTTATTCTGTTGCCGTTCTCTTTTTTCCCGTGGTTGGCGATCATGTCTATTTTGAAACATCGGCGGTAATCATCACCTTGATCAAGTTGGGGAAAATGCTGGAAGCCCGTACCAAGGGCAGAACAGGTGGCGCCATCAGAAAATTACTCGGCTTCAAACCCAAAACCGCAACCATCATTGAAGATTCGATGGAAAAAGAAGTACCTGTTGCCAGTGTTCAAGTAGGACATACGATTATGGTACGTCCGGGAGAACGCATCCCGGTGGATGGCGAAGTCCTTGACGGCCAATCCTCTGTGGATGAATCCATGCTGACCGGTGAGCCGTTGCCGGTGGATAAACATCCCGGTGACAAAGTGGTGGGGGGAACCATCAACCTTGAGGGTCTTTTAAAATTCAAGGCAACGCGGGTGGGAAAAGAAACCGTTCTGGCTCAGATTATTCGACTGGTTCAAGACGCCCAGGGGAGCAAGGCACCTATCCAAGCCCTTGCCGACCGGGTGGCTGCAGTTTTTGTACCATCGATCATTATAATCGCCCTGGTTGTATTTTCTTTCTGGTTGTTTGCCAAGGGCGACTTTGTACCGGCCATGATAAGAATGGTGGCTGTGCTGGTTATTGCCTGCCCGTGCGCGCTGGGCCTTGCCACACCCACGGCCATCATGGCGGGAACCGGAAAAGGTGCTGAAAGGGGGATTTTGTTTAAAAACAGCAAAGCCCTTGAAGCGGCGACAAGACTTGATACGATTGTGATGGATAAAACCGGAACCATCACTACAGGAAAACCGGCAGTCACATATATCATACCTTTTAATCGGAACAAAAAAAGCAAAGACCACCTATTAAAAATTGGCGCCTCAGTTGAAAAGGGATCTGAACATCCGTTGGGGAAGGCGATTGTTAAAGAGGCCCTGGCCAGAGATATCGATCTTGTTGAACCGGAAGATTTTAAAGCTTCGGGAGGTCTGGGGGTTTATGCAAAGGTGGACGGACATCCGGTTATGCTAGGAAAACCAAACTGGTTTTATGAACAAGAAATCGATATTGAAAAGGCGCAGGAGCAAATAAAAGTCTTTCAATCCCAGGGACATACTGTTATGGTGGTTGTTGAGGATCAAAAGCTCAGCGGACTGATTGCCGTGTCAGACACCTTGAAACCGGAATCAAAAGACGCCATCCGCCAGCTTCACGATCAGAATCTTAAGGTGGTGATGTTAACCGGAGACAATTTGGATACCGCGCGCACCATTGCCTTTGAAGTCGGGATTGACGAAATTGTGGCAGAGGTGCGGCCCGAGGAAAAATCATCAAAAATAAAATCCATCCAGGAAGATGGGAAAAAAGTCGGCATGGTGGGGGATGGAATCAATGATGCACCTGCCCTGGCCCAGGCGGACGTGGGTCTGGCAATCGGAACGGGCACGGATATCGCCATTGAAACGGCGGATGTTATTCTTTCCAGCGGCAGTCTTACCGGTGTATCCAGGGCAATCAGCTTAAGCAGGGCCACCATGAATACGATCAAACAAAACCTGTTCTGGGCCTTTGGTTACAACATTATTCTGATTCCGGTTGCCGCAGGAATTCTGTACCCATTTGAGTTTTTGCCAAATTTTCTCAGGCAGCTTCATCCCATAATGGCTGCCCTGGCTATGGCCTTCAGCAGCATTTCAGTGGTCACCAACAGCTTAAGGCTTTATAAGGCTAGAATAGCATGAGACTTAGACAACTTCTTTATTTAAAACAGAATATATTCATTAAAGGCAGTATTCAGACTGAAGCTGTTTAGACTGAAGGCTGAAGGAGTAAAATCACGATTGACGTACTTTATCTGATTTTTGCATCAACTATGGCTTTAAATTGGTCTTTTCCCTAACAGTCTTCAGTCTTTCAACCTAAATAGCTGTGCAGTTACAAAAGGAGTACAAAAATGGAAAATATCTTGATCTTTATTGGAATCATAGGTGTGTGGTTCGTTTTGCAGATCTATATCCTGCCGAAATTAGGTATTTCAACCTGAATGCGTGAATCCTGTCAGGTGACAGGGAAAAAAGACCAAGGCGCGCAGATCGAATCGGAAAAAAAGCAACAGTGATGATCTAAAGTCGTATTAAGTTATCCCATCGACAGCAAATTGGAGATATGTTGCAAGGCGCGTGGCAGCATTAAATAGATGCTGCCAGAAACAGCGCGCCCAGTACCATTATCATCAGTGCGGCAACGGTTTCTATCATTTGGCCGACAACCCCCGCAATATTTCTTCGGCGATTTAGTGCGCCGAGGGCCATTTTTTTACCGACTGTGCCTATTATCACCACCACCGAAATGGTTACCGCCATACCAAAGGTCATTGACAAACCCAGAATAAATCCCAATCCGATCATATTAATTGAGAGGGAGAAAAGCATGACCAGCACCACACCCGGGCATGGCACCATGCCAACCGCAAAGGCTGTGGCCAGTCTCCCTGCTTTTCTTCTCCATGTATACCTGTTGGGATCACGTCGATCAATCACGGTTCGACGACACCATAAATAAATGCTTTTTATCAGTAGAGCGGTTCCAAGCAGCAGGATAAGGCTATAGCTTACGATCTGTGTCACACGTGACACGTCAACAAGCGTTCTTGAGACAGTCGAATGCAAAACAAAATTGATAAGACACACCAGCAACATCCCTGAAAAGCCGTGAAAAAGAGCGATCATATTACCGAATAATAAACTGTTAACAATCCTTCCCTGCTGAGAAACGATGTAAGATGCGGCGACTGCTTTACCATGTCCCGGACCGGCTGCATGAAGGATCCCGTATGAAAATGCGATAATAACTAGAAAGAAAAAAGGCTTCATACTTTCGGTTTCTTTGGCCTGTCGGGCTAAAGCAGCCATTTTCTGGTTGAGCTGATGTTGCCAGAAAGATATTTTAGCCATAAAATGATTCGGCATGGCCTGTTTTTGCGAAGCTTTTGGGGGTTGAGTCTTTGATGTAAAGGGATTTTGGGCGGCTGCCGATGGTATACAAATCAACAGTGAAAAGAAAATCAAAATATAGGTGAGTTGTTTAATCATGTCTGTTTCACAAATCAATAATATACCGCTTTACGACATTGCAGCTGAAATAAACTTATTAATTATATCAAATGGTTATGATTTCGTTGTTTGGAAATTTTTAAAAAGCCATCAATTATTTTTCAATCGAAATTTTAATATCACTTCCACCGGATGAACCATACCGTAATAATATGACTCTTTCAAGTTTTCAGCAATTTTAAAGCCGGTTTCGAAATTCGGCCCCGCTTCAATCTTCACCGGATTATTCTTGCCAAGGATTACCGCAGAGTAATAGGTAGGATCATACTGGGCAATGGTGATTTCCTTAAACGTCGACGAAGCCTTCACATGACAGGGAATAAGAAACTCATAGCTAATCTTGCCGTTTGACAGGGCAGCGATAAAATTGGTCACCCATTTGACTTTAAACGGTTTCCCGTCGATTTTGATAAAAGAAAAATAATCAAAATTTAATAGGTAGCTGAACGCCTCTTTTTTAATCATAGCAATCTCGGACTTTTCAAACTTTTTATTGCGATTTTTATCATAATCACCTGCGATCATGCTGCTGAAAAATTCGTCAAAACTCCAGTTGACACGAATGCCGGCAAACCCATGGTCATCGAAAATAAGTATCATCTTATTTACTACGAAGACATGAGGATGAGAATAAGCGGCGGGGGAAAATACCATTAGCCCGACGACTACCGAGATGAAAAGTAGGCTTAAGTTAAGTTTCATTTCAGTATGGAAAATCCGATTTTCACCGTATCAGTGTAAAATAGAAGCTTTTTCTATTATATAAAATGTTAGCTGTCAATGATGTATTTCCGTGATAGTATAGCCGCATATAAATTTTCGTTCGGGCAAGCCGTCTGGAGGAAAAACCGCCGTTGTAGAAACACCCCAGACATTTCACAACCTGTATGGTGGATCGGTGTGTATCTGTTTTATAGTTTGTGACAGTGGATAAAAAAGCTTGACATATATTTCGTTGTCGCTTATTATTTTAGCCGTGCCTAAATTATACCTCTAAGCATACTGAATGCCTGAGATACAACTATCGGGCATATTTTTTGGGATGTTAAGTTTGGTTAGTCTAAATATATTAGATGTTCCGTAATTAGTTTGACAGAAAAGGTAAGTGTAACAAATTAAAATTTACAGTTTTACCGGAGTAGGATTAATTTTAACACTTCAGATAGGAGGGAAAGAACATGCCAAAACAAATTGGCGATAATAAAAAGAACACGAAAGGTATGGGTGACCGCCTTAACCGCATCTGGGAAATTCATCGCAGTTTCAAGTGCCCGGTTATTGGCGCCTGTCTCGACATCAATGAACACCGCAAGGTTCTTAAAAGGGCAAAATGCCGTATAAAAAAGTTAAAACCGCATCAGCTCCATCGAATAATTATGGAGAATCTGAATGACCAAAATGGAATATCACAAAAAGTAGATAGTTATTTGAGGTATAAGTATCGTGACACTATAGCCGAGCTTGCAGACCTGGATGAAGACGAATTCTTTGCAATATGGAAAGACGTCATCCACTCGGGAAAAATGAATGGTGTCTTTTATATCGCTGCAATACGCAAAGACCTGCCTGTCGAATATTTGGAGGATATTTTTGGGGAAATCCACATGCTGGGCCACGCCAACCTTGCCGAAGTGATGTGGGCGAGGCGTGATGCCCAAAGACAGGCCGAGGCTAATCAAAAGATAACAAAACTTCTAAAACAGGAAAAAATGCGCAGCAAAACCCTTAAAAAAGAAAATGCAGCAACAATTTCTGCTTTGAATGAAACACATGTTTTACTGCAAAGGCTAAAAAGCGGATCCGATAAAGCCGAACCTAAGGCCAAAAATATTGATAAAAATGAATTTGAAAATGCCAATTTAAAAGAAAAATTAAGGGCTTTGGAAAATAAAAACAACCAACTGCTTGATCAACTTCACTACTTGGAAAGGGAAAAGCGGCGGCTTGAAATTGAGCTGTTTGATATACAATCGACGAACCATTTACTTGCCGATGAAGTTAAACAGCTTATTCATCAAATTTCATCTGTGGTTGGTCCGGAGAATAACTGCGATGAGACTTGCCCGCAGTATCAGCTTTGCGCAAAGCGTATTTTAATTGTCGGCGGCATGACAAAAATGAAGCACATGTACCGCCAGCTGGTTGAATCAAGCGGAGGTGAGTTCGATTATCACGATGGATATATGAATAAGGGCAGTCAAAAGATGGAAGCGCTGGTTAAAAGATCCGATCTTATTATTTGCCCGGTAAACTGCAACAGCCACGGTGCGTGCGAAAAAGTCAAAAAGCTGTGCCGAAAACATAGCAAATCGATTAAAATGCTTCCAAGCTCCAGCCTGAGTTCGATCTCAGGTGCTTTAATGGAAAGCTCAATCAGGTTGAATTAGAAATCTTGTAGCATTTTGATGCTGATTTAATTTGCAGGCATCTATAGAACAAACATACCAACATCAAGGAAGATATAGGTGATAAAATGAGTGCAAATTTTACCATTGAGGCACGTAACAATAACGGTGATTTGTATTTAGAATTAAGTGGAGATTTTGACGGAAACTCCGCTTGGGAACTAATCAATAAGATTAAAGCAGACTATACCGAAAAAGGCCGAATACATATCAACACTGATAAAGTTGGAGAGGTCAATTCCTTTGGAAAAGATGTGCTTGAGAAACTGATGGATCACGAAATGATATCAAATAGCAAGTTTGTTTTCCAAGGAGCAAAAAGTGTTGAGATTGATCCTGCAGGAATCAAAAAAGAAAATTACAAAAATAAAAATAATGGCCAGTGGAACGTCAATTGCGCGAGCTCTACTTGTTTAAAATAAAAGGCATCTAAATGGAAGTTTTTTAATATCCAAAGAGCCAATTCCAAAATGCAAGACTCGCGTGATTTTAAGGACGGCATAACCCCGAAAAATAATAATTAACGCCTCGCGTAACCAAGTATGATTAACCCGAATCTATAATCTATTTTGCTTTGCAGAAATGTGAATGGCATTGCTTTGAAAAATTCGATTAAATTCAAAATAGTTTTAGATATCCCAATATTTTTTGGTTAAACTAAAAAATATGCTTGACAAGTTTAATCTTGCCATTATAATTTAGCCTTTCCAAAATAATTAAGCAGTGCCTTACATGATTATGTCTATCAAATAACAGTCGGAAACACCCTGAGATAAATAATTAGGTTATTTTTATGATCAGATTACAGAAATATGCCGGCGGTACATTTCCCATACGCCTGGCAGGTGAAGGGGAAAGGCTGAAAATTTCGTCATTGGTTGGTGGGAGGAAATTTCAGGATCGTATCTTTGGTATTGGACTTCATGTGGGTGCTGAAATCGATATTTTGCGAAATGTTGGGAATGGACCGGTTTTGATTGCCCTTAATGGATCCCGCATGTTTTTGGGCGGAGGAATGGCTTATAAAATTAATGTTACGCCGATAAATGGTAGAAAGCAAGGAGGAAAATATGGAAATCAGCTTACGTGATTTGGCAGTGGGAGAAAAATGCAAAGTCGTCGGGTACACAAAGGGTTCTAAGCTATACCGAGGAAAATTGTTGGCCATGGGACTTACCAAAGGGACGGAATTTACCGTTAAGCGAGTGGCTCCAATGGGCGACCCTGTTGAAATTAATATGCGCGGTTTCGCTTTGAGTCTTAGAAAAGACGAAGCTGCGGCTGTTATGGTGGAAAAGGAGGCTTAAGATGAATGATTTTACTATTGGTGTCGCAGGGAATCCCAATTGCGGCAAAACCACTTTGTTCAACGCACTGACAGGTGCCAGCCAAAGGGTTGGGAATTGGCCCGGAGTCACCGTGGAACGTAAGATTGGAAAATACACACATACCGGCAAAAAAATTGAGGTGGTGGATCTGCCGGGAATTTATTCGCTGTCTGCAGCATCGGTTGATGAAGAAGTTGCACGGGATTACATCCTATCCAAAGAGGCGGATATCATTGTCAGCATTATAGACGCATCCAATTTGGAACGCAATCTGTATCTCACGGTCCAACTTTTGGAAATGAAAACCCCACTGGTGATAGCGCTTAATATGATGGATGTCGCCAGAAGCCGTAAGATCGATATCAATGTGGAGGAGTTGTCTATCCGTCTCGGGTGTCCGGTGGTTCCGATTGTTGCAACAAAAGGAGAAGGGCTCGAAAGGCTTAAATCCGTTATCAATCAGGCGGCAGCAAAGAAAACAGTCCCAATGTCACCGGTTAGCTATCCTGTCGAAATAAAGCAGGCAATCGACGAACTGGTACCGGAAATTAAAAACTCTCTTAAAGGTCAAAATCTGGAACCTCAATGGGCAGCCATTAAGCTTCTTGAAGAAGATCAGATGGTATCCAAACTCGTGGGTAATAAAGCAGATGAAATTCTTATACGCTGCAAAAATGATATTGAAGCTAAGCTTGGTGAAGAGGTCGATATTATACTGGCAGACGGCAGATATGGCTTTATAAACGAGTTGACCGGGAAAACCGTTAAAAAAACCACCCGGATAGGTAAAACCGTTTCAGATGGAATCGACCGAATCGTGTTAAATCGTGCGTTGGGAATTCCAATCTTTCTTGCAGCCATGTATCTGATGTTTATGGTGACTATAAACTTAGGGGGTGCTTTCATAGATTTTTTTGATATCTTTGCCGGGACCATCTTTGTGGATGGGTTTGAGAATTTACTGTCGGCCATGGGCAGCCCGGATTGGCTCAACGCCATCCTTGCCGGAGGCATCGGGGGAGGCATTCAGACCATTGCCACCTTTATACCGCCCATTGGATTCATGTTCCTCTGTCTTTCTTTGCTGGAAGACTCCGGTTATATGTCCCGTGCAGCGTTTGTTATGGATCGGTTCATGAGGTTTATCGGATTGCCCGGCAAATCATTTGTTCCCATGCTGGTCGGTTTTGGTTGCAATGTTCCTGCCATTATGGCCACACGTACCCTGGAAACTCAACGGGACAGAACCCTTACCATCATGATGAATCCGTTTATGTCCTGCGGGGCGCGTCTTCCGGTTTATGCTATTTTTGCCGCCGCCTTTTTCCCTAAAGGTGGACAAAATCTGGTTTTTGGCCTCTATCTCATCGGCATTGGTTTTGCCGTCATTACAGGACTGGTTTTAAAAAACACCCTGCTTAAAGGTGAAATCACACCTTTTGTCATGGAACTTCCTCCTTATCATATGCCTACTCTGCGGGGAGTAGTTTTGCGAGCCTGGGAGCGGCTAAAAACCTTTATATTCCGTGCCGGGAAAATCATTATTCCTGTGGTCGTTATCTTAAGTTTTTTAAATTCCATGGGAACCGACGGGAGCTTTGGCAACGAGGATACCGACAAGTCAGTGCTTAGTTCAATCGGAAAATCGATTACACCTGTTTTTTATCCCATGGGACTTACCAATGATAACTGGCCGGCCACAGTGGGAATTTTTACAGGAATATTTGCCAAAGAAGCGGTGGTCGGGACCCTTGACGCCATGTATTCACAGATGGATGAAAGTGCCGGCGGTGAAGAAGCAGATGAAGATGCGTTTGATTTCTGGGGGGGCATCAAAGAGTCATTTACTACCATCCCTGAAAACCTGGCAGGTGTGGCCGGTACTTTTCTCGACCCGCTGGGAATTTCTGTGGGTGATGTCAGCAGTATCGAAACAGCTTCAGAAGAACTGGAAGTAAGTACAGGAGTTTTCGGATCCATGATAAAACTTTTTGATGGAAGGATCGGGGCCTTTGCCTATCTTCTTTTTATCTTGCTCTATTTTCCATGTGTGGCCGCAATAGCTGCCGTTTATCGGGAAACGAATATGAGATGGACCCTATTTTCCGGTGTCTGGACGACGTTTATGGGTTATATGGCTGCAACGCTTTTTTACCAGATTGCCACCATAGGCCGCCATGCGGCGTCTTCATTGTTCTGGATTGTTATTTTGATCGGCATTTTCGCTGCCAGCGTGTGGGTCATGAGATATTTCGGCCATAAAGGAGAAAAAGTCGATTATCCAGTTTTGGAAACAGCAAAAGCAACGGTAAAAGCATAAAATACAAATAAAGAGGGGAAATGCATATTGTCCCCTCTTTAATAAAAAAGAGTAACTACACCATGATACTTTCACAAATTAAAAGATATCTTTCCGAGAACAAAAAAATAGCCTTGGGTGAACTTTGCATTCGTTTTGACACCGAACCGGATGCCATGCGGGGTATGCTGGAGCACTGGATTAGAAAAAATAAGGTTAAGAAACATGCTATTGTTGGAAATTGCAGCACAGGATGTTTAAATTGCTCCAATCACGATGCCATGGAAATCTATGAGTGGGTTGAATAGAAATAAAACGGTTGAACAAGCGCTTATTCAGAGTGCGGAAAATCTCCAGCAGCAATGTTCTGAGCATTGTCGTTTGTTATGTATTGCAGCGTCAAAAGGACTTGTTGTGGGAAAAAGAAAAAAAGACATTTGCGCTGATTGCCCATACAGGCATCAATTCAAAGAGACGATCGCAAACACAATACGCAAACTTGAAAATACACGTAAAAGTTTTAAATCTAAACAGATTGAACGGCTGAGAAAAGAGCTGACTGCCATTTTGGCCCGGGAAATTTAACAAGCGGGTTCAGTGGATGTCTTACGGTCTTAGCTATGGGCTGAGAAAGTGGAGACGTAACTTGAATTTAATTTAAAGTTGCGTCTTTTTTTATGCAAAAAATTGACGCCATAGTTTATAAAAATCAGATAAGTGTTTTAAATAATCTATTTTAGTTACGCGGCATTATGCCGGTTAAATTTTTTTAATAAAAATGAGCATGAGAAATTATTTTTACAAACCCAGAAAAAAGGAGAGGAGATTTATGAAAAGATTATTTGTTGTTGGTTTATCAATTTTTATCACAGTGTTGCTGGTTTCCGCTCCGGCCATAGCTGATGAGGCCGGAGAGAAATGGTTTGAAAATATCACTTTAAGCGGCGCCATTGAGGTGGAGGCAGGTTTTGAAGATATTGATTATAATGATCCTGCCACCCCGGACGAAGATTCCAGCGACATTGCGGTTGCCACTGTTGAAGTCGGACTCGATGCTGAAATTGTAAAGCACGTTTCCGGACACATTCTGTTTTTATATGAAGAAGATGATACCGACCTTGAGGTGGATGAAGCCATTATCTCAATTAAGGGTGAGGATGTGGTGCCTCTGTACCTGAATGCGGGGCAGATGTATGTGCCATTTGGAAATTTTGAAAGCCATATGATCAGCGACCCGATCACGCTGGAACTGGGCGAAACAAGAGAAAGTGCGGTGGTTGTCGGTTTTGCAACCGATTGGTTGGATATTTCCGCCGGTGTTTTCAACGGAGATATTGATGAAACCGGAGAGGATAATAAAATAGAAAGTTATGTGGCCGGTGCCGTATTTACCCTTCCGGAAAACACTGTCTCCGGTTTTGCATTATCAGCCGGAGCCTCTTACATATCAAATATTGGCGACAGTGATTCTTTGCAGGAAGATATCGCAGCCGGACCGGTGACTGTCAGAGACTATGTGGCCGGGTATAGTGCGTTTATTTCAATTTCCGCTTTAGACAGGTTTTTCCTTAACGCTGAATACCTGACAGCCGATGATGAGTTTGCAGCCGGGGAGTTGTCCTTTGACGGCGGACGGAAATTCAAGCCATCCACCTGGTATGCTGAACTGGCGGTCGGGGTGATTGATGATCTAGAAATTTCAGCACGTTATGAGGCAAGTGATGATGGCGGTGATTTTCTGCCGGAAAAGCGATACGGTGGTGCAATCACATATGGTCTGTTTGAAAACACCTCACTGGGTCTCGAGTATCTCCACGGTGAATTTAAAAATGATGATGAAACCGATGTGGTGACCGCTCAACTGGCTATAGAGTTTTAAGAAAAAATATTGAGGGGGCTTAGAAGCCCCCTTGATTTTGATTTATTTTTTTATCCAGACAAGTACAAAATTGCACAGAAATGGCTTGGTTCAAAGTATTTGAACCATAATCTTGGATGCCTCATCTTCTCTCAGTGAAAGATGATATCCCCTTACCTTAATATCAATAAGGTCATTATCCGATGAAATTCGTTCGACTTCAATAATGCTTCCTGGAGTTATATCAAGCTCTGCAAAACGTTTGCTGATAGTCCCTGTTCCTTTAACTTTAATAAGCTTTGCTCTCTGGCTAAGATCGAGTTTACTTAGGATAACAGACTGTAGAGGCTTGCCCGCAACATTTTTTTTCCTCTTTTTTAAATCTTCCAAACAGGTATTTATCGATGTTCCACAATTGGGAAAAGCTGTACCCTGCTCGCAAAATTTTTGAAAGCCCTTTATCCATTCATCTCCGCCACGCGGACAAATCTCAACGAATTCCACAAAACGGATGATACGGTCTATAATATTAGGCGAAACAGCGTGTTCCACTTTACAGGCTGTTTCTTCAGCCTCGTCTTCATCAATAAAAAGGACCTTGACAAAAAAATCCCGCAGTACTTCATGGCGTCTGACCACATCTTTGGCAAGCTTTTTGCCTTTTTTCGTCAAGGTGATCAGGTCATAAGGAGCATAGTTGACGTAGCCCTTTTCAGAAAGAATGCGCAACGCCCCGGTCACAGACGAATTGTTCACCTCAAGTCGTTTTGCAATATCCTTGGCCCTTGCCGCCTGTTTGTCAGCAGCTATATGAAATATCGCTTCAAGGTAGTCTTCCATACTTGCGCTTAGCATTTTTTATTCCTCTAAAGTTTTTTGTCATTCGTATAAATTTTAGTATAAACAAATAGTAAGAAATCGTCAAGCATTTCAAAATAAAGCAAAAAATTGTTCCATCTATACCGGCCTGGGGTTATGTAAAAAACTCAGTTTTGCTGGTAACGGTCGTTTTTATGGCATCCAGTGCATCGCTTAAGGCAGGAATCACATGATCCCGAATATCTCCGGCAACGACCAAGAGCATCACATCATCTCCCACAGAAAGGTCTTTGTTCTCTGCAATCTCAACCAGTATCTCTATTATACCCGGTCTTTTCTTATGCTCTTCTATTACCTGTTTTAGTTTTTCCTGATCTACATTGATTGTCAGCCCCGAAACTTTCCGGCCATCCCGTGATGTATGGCGGACCACACCATTGTGACACAGAATCATTCCTGCCTTATCATAATCCGGATGTTTCTTTATGGTATTAATCAAATGGGTCATGTTCATCAGATATCTCCTATGGTTGGGTTGTTTTCAGCATTTTCTCCGCTTTTTCCCGGTCCTGTGGCGTATTAATATTAAAAAAAGATATAAGCTCAGGATCTTTTTGGCGCAGGATTTTTTCCGGAATTTTTTTAACGCGTCTTTTTTTAAAAAGCTGATCAATCTTGAATTTTTTTTGCAAAATTTGCCGTTCAACAGGCTTAAGGCATTCTTTGGAATAAACAGCGCAAAGTGGCTCAAGACCTGCCGGAGTTTGAGGAATAACCATATCGACACGCTTTTCGATACTGCGGATGATCGTTTCCACCAACTCCCTTTTTAAAAAAGGCGTATCGCATGCCGCAAAAAATGCAAAGGGGTTTAACGCATAAAAAAGGCCCGCATGTATTCCGGTTAAAGAACTTCTGACAGAGAAAAGATCTGTTACAATATTCATGTCCCACTCAAGATATTTATGTGGGTCATTGGTGACCAGAATGATATCTTCAAACAGAGCATCAAAAAGATGGTACAGATGATCCATAATACGTTTTCCGCCGACTGATAAAAATGCCTTATCTCGGCCGGAAAATCGAGTATTCATACCGCCAGCCAGTATCACCCCGGTACAGGGAAACTCCATGGTAAAAAGGCTCCTTTATAGTGGTTGTCAAAAAAATGTTCCGTTATCGAAACGTTTTTTTCTACAACCACTTATACCGCAATTCCACATTTCGGAACATATTTATGACAAGCGGTATAAAAGAAATATTTGACTACTCATGTAGTCAGGCTGAAGCTGTTTAGGCTGAAAGGGTCAGAAGTGCAAGATTGCCGTGCTCTGGCGAAATGTGATTTTGCACCAAACATGGCTTTAAAATGCGTTTTTCCCTAAAAGTCTACAGCCTTCAGCCTATCCACCTAAGTTGCAATATTTATAATAAAAAACAAATCAAACAAAATCAAGCTTGATATTCAATCAGTAGATGATATAGAATATTAGCATAACTCACTTGGCCATGCTGAAGTTGTTTAGACTGAAGGCTGAAGAAGGCATAAGAGTATGATTGCTGTACTTTGGCAAAAATGTCTGGTTTTGGATCAAGTATGACTTCAAAAAGCGTTTTTCCCTTACAGACTTCAACCTTCGGTCGATTGACCTGAGTTGCCAATACCTTTAAGTCAGGTTTAATTAAAATATGGGGAACATCGGAGAAAACCATGGAAAAGTCATATGAAACTATTTTAGATGCAGTGGATATTGACCGTATATTAACCAGGATTACCCACAAGATTCTTGAAGTACACCGAGGTGCGGAAAATGTGACATTAATAGGGATTCAAACACGTGGGGTTTATCTTGCCAAACGTATCCAGGCAAAAATCAAAGAGATCGAAGGGGTTGAGATACCGACCGGTGATATGGATATCACCCTGTATCGTGATGACTGGACACGTATCAGCCAGCACCCGGTGGTCCAGGCGACAGATATTTTATTTTCCGTTGATGAAAAACAGATCATCCTGGTGGATGACGTTCTTTATACCGGTAGAACGACCAGAGCCGCAATGGATGCAGTCATAGATTTCGGAAGGCCCGACCGTATTGAACTTGCCGTCCTGGTAGATCGAGGGCACAGAGAGCTTCCCATCCAGGCAGATTATGTGGGAAAAATTGTTGAAACAAGGCGCAGAGAGACAATCAACGTACTGCTTACCGAGCATGATGGAGAAGACAAAGTTGTAATAGGATAGAGGAAAAAGGCGATGAGCAGTAAAGCGCATAAAAAGAATGCCCCAAGATCAGTAAAAACAGGCATCATAACTGTATCCACGACCAGGTCTTTGCAAGATGATAAAAGCGGGCATTGGATAAGCAAGCGAGCTAAAAAAGAAGGACATGAGATCGTATTTCATCAGGTGATACCGGATGAAACCGAAATCATCACTCGAACTGTCATGGATGTCATCAAAGATCCCGCCCCACAGGCTCTCCTATTGACCGGCGGAACCGGTATCAGCAGTAAAGATGTTACCCTCGAAGCCGTTCAACCACTTTTCAGCAAAGAACTTACCGCATTCGGGCCCATTTTTGCCCAGCTCAGCTTCGAACAGATAGATTCCGCAGCCATTTTATCACGCGCTACAGCCGGAGTTATCCAAAAAACAATCTTGTTCTGTATGCCTGGAAGCATAAACGCCTGTAAACTTGCCTGCAAAGCCATAATTTTTCCCGAACTCGGGCATCTGGTTCATCATATCCACGAATAATAACCTCGATGGCGTCGTAGAAAGTTCCATCTACTGCGTTGCAGCGGTTTTTCAGAAACTCGGCATACTATTTGTATTGCCTCGTCTCTGAAAAACCACTGCGCCTTGTATATGAAACTTTCTACGACGCCATCGATAATTTTATTTACGAGATCATCAACATTTAGATTTTGAATGCAAAAATCGGTGAAAAAAAATAGCCTGATAACGGCAGTTGTGGCTAATTCCAAAGGAGAAATTTTTGAACTGGATGGCTATGGCGCTTTAGGTATGGCCGGATCGGTCCTTGAACCGCTGACCACGGAGGACACCATCCACATTCCTTTTGGCAGTGAACTTATGTTCCTGCCGGACAGAAACCCGATTCTTTTTAATACGGCCAGTAACAAAATTGAAGTCCTTGCTGAAAACCCCTTTGTTCCCGGTGAAAAGATATTTCCGGTAGCCGCTTTTCATTCGCCCGGATATGTGACTTCTTTTATCAGTGCGTATAAAGAAGAAAAAAGTGCAGGCTATCTTCCGCTTTTTTCATATGGAGCGGCAGGATGGCGAAAAGGAAAGTTCAGGTCCACCGCCATTCTTGTTGATAAAGAAAAACGACAGGATCTGCGCCACATGAAGTACGAAGATGTGGTGGCCGGAGTTCACCGGTTGAGGGGGGAAATGCCATCCAATCGTCTCAGGAGACATCTGGAAAAATGCGCCCTGACATACGGATGCCCGGCAGGGAAGAACTTCTTTCTGGGTCGTTATGAAGCACCCCTTCCGACTTCAAGATTCTGTAATGCAAAATGTCTGGGGTGTATCTCGCTTCAGAAAAACAACGAAATCCCGAGTAGCCAGGACAGGATTTCATTTACACCATCTCCTGAAGAAATAGCCGAAGTTGCTTTGGAACATATCCGAAAGGTTAAAAACAGCGTGGTCAGCTTCGGACAGGGGTGTGAGGGTGATCCCCTGATGGCTGCGAAAGTCATCGAGCCTGCGATACGCATGATACGAGCCAAAACCAGCCGCGGTACAATAAATATTAACACCAACGGCAGCCGGCCCGATATTCTTCAAAAGCTTTTTGCTGCAGGCTTGGACAGTATGCGCATCAGCATGAACAGTGTCAGAAAACAGTGTTACCATGCCTACTTCCGGCCGCAGGGATACAGCTTTTCGGATGTGTTAAAGGGAATTGACACAGGAATATACCGGGGACTTTTCGTTTGCATCAATTATCTCAACTGTCCGGGGTTTACTGATACCCCGGAAGAAATTAATGCTCTGATTTCCTTTATTGAAAAACACCCGGTCCACATGATTCAGTGGAGAAACTTAAACTTTGATCCGATCAGATACTGGAAAGTGATGAATACGGCGGCAAATCACGGCAAACCGGCCGGTATGAAAAAAGTACTAAAACAAATTCGTAAATCCTTTCCAACCTTAAAACACGGATATTTTAACCCGCCAAAAGAAAAATTCGCGGTAAAAAATGATGCTCTTTTAAAAAGCCAATAAAGGCGTGCCTGCTAAACTGAAGCGGGAAACTTTTTACAAAACCTGAATAAACTCATTATCCAGTTCAGCCCGAACGATGGTCCCGATTTTTTCTATTTTGTACGGCTTTTTAATATAGGTGCCCGCCCCGAGTCTTTGGGTTTCCTTGACTTTATCCGTTTCAGAAAACCCACTTGCTATAATCGCTTTTTGCTCAGGGTATAGCTCGAGTATCTGCCGGTAGGTCTCGAGCCCATCAATTCCCGGTGACATTATCATGTCCAGGACCAGCAGGTCTGCTTTGTGGTTCTTCAGGTATTCTACTGCTTGTTCCCCGCTGGAAACCGAGGTGACGTCGTAGCCCAGCTTTTTCAACATCCCGGATGCGATCTCTCTTTGCTCATCCACATCATCTACAATCAGAATAGTCTCCCCCTTGCCCATGTAATCTTTCATGGACAGTGGGGATTCTTCTTTTAGCAATCCCATTCGGGTGACGGGAAAATAGAGGTTAAATGTCGTTCCTTTACCAACCTTGCTCTGAACATCAATGTATCCCTTGTGATCTTTGACTGTTCCCCAGACCACAGCCATACCCAAACCGGTTCCGCTTCTTCCCATCACCTTTTTGGTATAAAAAGGCTCAAAGATTCTTTCCATATCCTCCGGAGAAATTCCTATTCCCGTGTCCGATACGGTGAAAACAACGTAGTCACCCTCCTCGATGTAATCATAACCTGTTATCGGTTTGTCAATATAACGATTGTTTGTTGATACAGTCACCTTACCCGGCCCCTGTATCGCCTCTATGGCATTTGATATAATGTTCATCACTGTTTTGGAAAGATGGACATGGGAGCCTGAGATATTGAACAGCTCCGAGTCAAGCCTGTTTACCACATCCACTTTAACCTCAGGATAGTATGCTTTCAACTTTGTATATTCCGGGCTCTTCAAATACTCAATAATAACCTCATTTAAGTTTACCGGCTTTAAATTTGGAACTCCCCTTCTGGCAAGGGTTAACAAATCCTGAACAATGGTCGCTGCTTTCTCTCCGGAGTTTTGTATGGTCATCAACGGTCTTCTCAACGGGCTGTCTTCAGGGATCTCCATCAACAGCAACTCTGGATAGCTGACAAGGCCGGACAAAATATTGTTAAGATCGTGGGCCACCCCTCCGGCAAGGGTCCCGAGAGCTTCCATCTTCCTGGCATTTTGAAGTTGTGTCTCCAGTCGCTTTCTTTCCCTCTCGGCACGCTTTCGGTCCGTCACCTCCCGTGCAACGCCTCTAAATCCTGCCGGCCGATTCTTGCCATCTTTTATCAATGATACAGATATTTCTACGATGCAAGTTGAACCATCCTTCCGGATAAGCTCCCAATCAACCACTTTGGCCGGCTTTTTATTCAGATAGACTTTATTAAAGGTATGATAAATTTTTTTAGCATTTTTTTTATCCATATAATTTCGATTATTGATACCGATCAGCTCATTTTTTTCATACCGGAGTATCTTGCAGGTCGCTTCATTGACAAATGTGAAATTTCCGGCAAGGTCAACTTCAAAATAGCCCTCTTCAATACTTTCAAGAACGGTTCGATACTTTTCTTCGCTTTCCTGAAGTTTTTGAAAAGATCTGGCATTGGCAATGCCCAGCGCCAGCTGTGAAGCAACACCCGATAAAAGATTTATATCGCTTTGGGTAAGGGGTCTTTTTGACCTTACATTATCAACAGCTAGTATACCCAGAGACTCTTTTTCATATATGATCGGTGCACAAATGAGAGATTGGACATCCATTTTGTCTACCAAGTTACGACTTTTTGGGGAAAGGCGCTTTCCATTCTCCTTTATATTATCAACAAGAAAAGGCTTTTGATCTTTATGGGATTTTACAAAAACCCCTGTAGAATCGGGGTTGTCAAGATGAAATTTGGTTTGTCTTAATACCTGCTTATCCTGCTCATTATACCCGTATCCGGCGGAATAAATAAGCCGTGTTTTTTCTCTGTTGGCCAGCATGACGATTCCGCGGTCAAAATCGAGATGCTTTTCTATAATTCTTGTCACCGTATTAACGAGTTCATCAACATTCAGAAGTGTAGCTGCCACCCGACTGATTTCCTGAATAAACAAGGCGTTGTCATAGCGTATATTCATTTCATCAGTCATGCCTTTTGCTTCATCGCCATGGCTTTCAATGGTTTTGATCAGCTCTTTTTTTTCAAAATATGCTGTATAAAAGGAAAATATGATTACTATAAAAACACAAGTTAAAGAAACAACAGACCAGGAGAAGACTGGCAGGAAAAAAGATAAAACCGGAATTGTAAATATGCAAAGCAGCAAAGAGTAATTACGAACTGTTTTCCAGATTGCATATGGCGTTTTTTCCCAGGTAATGACGTAGCGGCAACAGTCCCCTCCTTTGTGAAAACATTCAGGGTGTTCAATCGTGGCAAATTTTCCGGTAAATAACAGAGCAACAGATTCAAAAGTCCCCATTCTGTTTTTGCATTGATATGGTTTTTCCATAACACCCGGTTTAGGGGTGGACTCAATTTGGACTTTGTTAGATCTAAGCTTTTTGGTTTTAACAAAAGCTCCACGACTCATAATATTGTAAAGTTTCCCCATAAACATATAAAGAGAAGATAGGCTCATAAAACTTAATAAATATTGCCTGAATGCATTCACTCCTCTTATTGAGGTGCTGTAGCGGCCTGCTTCTCTGGCAATATTCTCATTTCCTGTTTTTCTGATAAGGATTTCCTGAAATCGATCCACCTGAGTCTGATTGAACCAGTGGCCTGTGTCATTCACCTCATATTTGGTCATGTTTGCATATTTCAGCAAATCATCTATGTCTATATGGTGATATTTCTTTTTGATGAATTCAAGATAAGCCCTTGTAATGCGGCTATTATAAAGAGGTGATTTTTTATCCATTTTAATTAACTAGTAATACGTTTCATTAATACTTTTACATATTAGCTTGCGGTAAATCGAATTTCTTCCAGCAATGTACAACGGGCTCAGTATTGATTTCTTCAATTCCCTTGAGGATTCTTTCTTT
>JAXHVO010000015.1 GCA_034189135.1 Thermodesulfobacteriota bacterium
TTCGTCACCATCTGTATACCCTTATTCTAAAGGCTTTTCCAGCTTTTTTAGATGGTTATTACTACTTTTTTTCGCTCAATTGGGGTTATATTATTTTCTTCCAGGGGATATGAATTGAATCGGTTGCAGCGTGTCCGGATATTTGGGATAAAGTCTATCCGTTGCTAAACAGTATAAAATGGACGGTCTATCCCAAATATCCGGACACTGCGAAAAGGTGGAATAGATGACCCACATATCCCCTTACAGAAAAAAATATAACCGTTTAGATTCATATCTGATTTTTTATTTTACCTGCCGTTAGGACATTACTTTCCGCAAAACCGGGGTGCAAAACTTGAGTAAAAATTTCTGCCCCCAAGAACATGGCATTGATTTACCCCTCTAAGGGGTGGTTGGATACGCCAGGTTTAATGTGACTAAAGGAATGACCTCACCACGTATAATGAGGAGCTGATTACCATTCCTGTGATAAAGGAAACGTATGCCATCCTGACAAAACGGTATTTTTGATGCGCCAGATACTGACCCATAAAATAGATTTCCTTGATTTGCGTTTTGTAGGCTTCTTCATGATCATTCATGATTTTTTCCATGGCACGTTCATAATCATCATAATCGATTTTGGTAAAGGAGCCAAAAAATAGCAGACTAAAGGATGTATTTTCCGGATCTATCGTTTCATTCAGACGCTTTTTCCCCAGCTTTTTAGGCATGGCCGCATAGGCAGCCAGTAAAACAGTCAAAACGCAAAATCCAATCATGGTCAAAGCAGCCGGCTGTAATCGCGGATCGTTCAGGAAGCGAATAGATAATGGAATTAAAAGGGCCGCTACGGTTAACATCATATTGGCTTTCATGTCGGCCATGGAACTCAACTGGACATGATGGACACGCGTTTGGCGGATCATATGGTCCAGATGCACAGCCGGTTGTCGTATTTCCATCGAAATCACCCCTCTTCAATTAATCATTCAAAAGTTACTGAATTATCTTCTGGAGAATAATGAAGAGGAATATAAACGAAAAGCAATGGCATATCAATAGAATAATGTGAATTTGCTTTAACCCAACCTGGCAATCCAAAGCAAAAAAGAATCAATTTTCAAAATTATTATAACAACCGGGAATTAAATCCAATTAACGTCTCTTTTTTCCCTTTTTATCACTCTTTTGTACTTATATTTAGGATAGCCGAGAATAAGAGAAATAACAGCCTCATTTTCTTCGGGGATTTGAAATAGTTCTTTTAGTTCTTGGACCTTGTTTATTGCCGGTGGTATAAGTCCGATTATTGTTGTACCCAGTCCTAATGAATGCGCAACCAGCATTGCATAGGTCACACAAATCAATGCATTATTCGTATGATCTTCAGCGCCTTTGTTTGCATGAAAAATCATTATTACCGGAGCATTTCTGGTGATATTGTCCTTACCAGGCTTCGTATCATAATGACCTGCTTTTGCAGCAGGAACGATATGATGTGTTATGGTGTTAAAGGTCTCCTGGTCTATTCGTCGTTTGATCATATACCGTGAAATAGGATTTGCTATCCATTTAACCAAATCATGATAAAATTTAGACATTATCGGTAGTGATTTCTCTATGACTTCTTTATGTTGAACGATTGTAATATTCGGCACCTTTGATGTTACACCATATGGAGCAAATGAAGTTGCATCTGTTATTTGCTGTAAAACTTCTTTTGGAACCTCCTTATCTTTGAAATTTCTTATTGATCTTCGATTCGCCAACAAATTAATGAAACTTTCCGAATTAATATCACTTTGCTTAAGCTCATAAAAATTTTTATTATACGATAAGCCTTCGATTGTAATTGATTCTGTTTTGCAAATTGCCATACAATGGCCGCATTTTACGCAAAATTTTTCTCTTTCGGAATTTAAAAACACCTGACCTGATTTATCTTTCTCAAATATCCTATAAGGACAGACCGCTATACATAAAAGACACCTGCTACAGGTATCTAAATTGATTCTATTTTCCATTATTAATCTCCTCAGTTAATGCCTTTTGAATTATTTCCGCTGAAAATGAGTTCCCATGTGCAGGATAAATCGTTTTTGCGCCCATCTCCAACAACATCTTCCAACTTTCATTAACCTTTTTTAGGTCTTCCGCAAGTATGGGCAGCCCCGGGTTAAAACGCAAAGGAAATCCGTTCATGGCCATATCTCCCACAAAAGCATCTCCTGTCTCCAACAAAACACTGACTGAGCCCTGAGAATGACCTGGCGTATGAATTACCTTCCCCGAAATTCCGAATTCGATCAAAGAAAACTCTTCATCTCCTAAGGTGATATCGACATCAGTTGCAGGAAAATGTATTAAAGGCATAAACAACGCCAGTATCTTGGCAAAAGAACGTCCCCATCGCGTAACGCCCGGCGGCAAAGGCTTTAAAGACTTTTCAAGCCATTCCTTTTCCAGTTTATGCATGGCAATTTTTGCACCTGTGATTTCTTTGATATCCTTAGCTGATCCGATATGGTCCCAGTGTCCGTGCGTTAATATTATCAGTCTTATTTCCTCCGATGTTAATGAGGTTTTTTTAATACTTTTGATAAACTTTCCCCCTTTTCCTGGAGTGCCACCATCAATCATGATAGCTCCTTTATCTTTAATTACATAACAGTAGTCAGCGCCTAAACGTATCGGATAAATCTCTATGCCCATTTTATCACCTTTTTATAAACCTGAAATCTTAAAGCTTTTATGATTCCGTTTTCTGTTCAATCCCTTTGAGAATAGTCAGAGCCTCCTTACACCATCGAAGGTATGCCCTGTTTACATGCAACCCATATTTGACCGTAATAAGCCAATAGGGTAAAGCGGGGTTATCTTCATAGTCGGTTTTCAGCAGCTTCTCAGTGGCCCTTATTTCTTCCAGCTTCTGAGACTGAAGTTCCCTGAAGTGTTCTACCTGGCGGATGTTATCCGCCAGCGAAACATGCTGTCCAAAAAACAGTTTCAACAGAATTTCATGACGTCCTATCTGGCGATCGACAGGTTGAACCATCCAATCTTGTAACGCTTTCCGTCCTTTGTCGGTCAAGGCGTAAACATGACGGTCCGGCTTGCCAGTCTGCTTCTCGATCGATCTGGTCGCAAGCCCCTGCTTAGCCAATTTTTTTAAAATCGGGTATATTTGACCATAGCTTTCGTTCCAAAAATATGAGAGACTTTTCTCAAACCTTTTTTTGATGTCATAGCCCGATACGGGCCCCATACTCAACATCCCCATAATGGCAAACTTGCTTTTGTTTTCTTTCATCTTTACCTCATTTAGCTATATAGTTATTAACTATATAGCTAAATGAGGTAAAGATGTCAAGAAAAAACAATAGAAATCAAACTCGATTATTCACTGCGAAACTTTAATCAACAGAATAATGTGAATTTGCTTTACAGTAATTCTCAAAAATATGTTTCGTTTTAAATTATGAGGCTGTTTCAATGGAAAAGTAGAAATTCGAGGAGGATGAAACAATTTTATGCGTTGGATACATATATAGTAATTGCCATAAATATGTTACGTGAACATTTACAAGATGTTTAGTTTTAGCTTTTAGTATTTGCAAAGGTATTTACCCGTTCCACAGTCAGTGTATACGCGCCGAAGTCTTCCTCGACCTTTCCATAGAGTATAAAAGGGCGATCTTTTTCCAGCATGGCACAAAAACGACGGTAAGCATCTGGGAAAAAGGTGGCCTCCACCAATCCGGTTTCATCTTCGAAAGTCAAAAACTCCATGGGATCGCCATGTACGGTATGCACCACCTTCCCGGTAATCAGGAGACCGGCCATACGGATGTGTTTGCCTGCGAAATAAGGCAGGTCTTTCGCCTTAATAATCCTCCTGTGTTTAAGCGCCCCTGCATACAAAACCATCGGATGTCGGTCACACAAAAAACCGAGCACCGCAAATTCCTGCCGCAATCGCTCGTACTCTTCTTGCGGTGGAAATGACGGTTTAACCATGCGGCTATCGGTAAAACAACCAAACATATCCGGGGTCTGGTCCTGGCTTGTGCCTGACTTTTGCCAAAGGGCCAGTTCCCACAATAACCCGGCCCGATCTTCCTTTCGGTAGAGGGAGTCAAAAGCGCCGGCATGGATCAATAATCGTGCTTCCCGATCATCAGGCCGCACCCGCTTGCAAAAATCGGATATATTGTTATAGGGCCTTTCCTTTCGTTCTTCAATCATGCGTTTCTGTGTGCCGGCAGATAAATGCTTAATGGATACCAGACCCACGCGCATGGATTTTTTTTTACCCTTCCAGCGGATATCACTTTTGTTCACATCAGGCGGCAGCACCCTTATCCCCATACGTTGTGCTTCCGACACGTAAGCAAACGTGCTGTAAAAGCCTCCCTGATTGCTGATAACCGCAGCCATAAATTCTGCAGGATAATGGGTTTTTAAATAGGCGGCCTGGAAAGATACGCGAGCATAGCTGGCACTGTGGGGCTTGCAAAAGGAGTAGCCGTCAAAACTCATCATCATGTTCCACACCGCATCAATCTGCTGGGCGGTCACACCGCGCAAGCGTGCGCCTTCAAAAAACCGCTGTCTGTAGTCACGCAGCTTGCGAACTTTATCTTTTTTTGACATTATTTTTCGAAGACCGTCCGCATCCGCATGAGAAAAACCTGCCATCGCTACGGCTGCTTTTGAAACATCCTCCTGGTAAACCATAATCCCGAAAGTTTCATTGAGCACGTCCGTAAGCAAGGGGTGGATTGGCTTCCACTTTCCTCCATGCAGTCTGCGGATATACTCGCGGATGAATTCATTGGCAGCCGGGCGGATTATGCTGCTGTGGATAACCAGGTGGTTGAAATCGCCGACTTTTGTTTTTTTCTGCAGCAAACGCATGGCAGGGCTCTCGATATAAAAGCAGCCCATTGTATTTCCTTTACCTACATTATCCTGCGTGGCCGCGTCCTCTTCAGGTTCCCAGTGTTGCTCATCAAAGGGAATACCGCGTGGGGAAATATTGGCAATGGCATCACGGATCACACCCAGGCTGCGATTTCCTAACAGGTCAATCTTAACCAGTCCGGCATCCTCTGCCGCATCTTTTTCCCACTGGATAATCGGAACGCCCTTTGGGGCAATTTCAACAGGAACGTAATCCGCAACCGGATCAGGAGTAATCACCACGCCCCCGGGATGAACGGACAGGTATCGAGGGTTGCCGATAATATTTTGGGCAATCCGAATAATTTGCGGCCACGGCTGGGGAAAATCAAGCTGCCTGAACTCTGGCAATTGTTTTAAACGGGTCAGCAGGTCGTTGTCATCATCAGCCGCCCGCCAGAACCATGGCAGCCGTTTGGACACCTGGCCGATCTCATTGTCCGTAAGCCCATAAACTTTGGCCACTTCGCGTATAGCCATACGTGGCTGGAAAGTGACATGATTGCATACCATGGCTGCATGACCTTTATACTGTTTTAATACACTATCGAGTATGTTATCCCGCTCGTCCCATGCAAAATCAATGTCGATATCAGGGGGGTCTGAACGACCGGGATTAAGGAAGCGTTCAAAATACAGGTTATGTTTAATTGGACAAACATTGGTAATCCCCATACAATACGCCACAAGTGATGCCGCCCCGCTTCCCCGCCCGCATATGCGGGGGCTGCGCGACACGATATCCTGAACCACTAGAAAGTACGATGAAAATTTCATCCTTTTAATAATGCCGAGTTCATGTTCAAGGCGGTCAACCACGGTCTCGGGCAGATCATTTCCATATCGCTGTCTGGCCCCTTTATACGCGGCATTTCTCAAGATTTTCTCGGGAGCATGCCTTTTATTATCATTCCATGGCGGAAGGACAAGTCCATTGGAAGGACCGGTAAATATAAGCCGCTCGGCAATCTCTTCGGTATCTTTAACCACATTGGGCCAGATATCAAAACGCTTGGCATACACGGATGCCGAAGCAAACCATGCTGAAGGATGGGCTGTATTTTTAGGGGTCAACCTGGAAAGGGAAATATTTGAATCGATGGCCCTTAACATTCGGTGAATCCCAACATCATCCGGATTTAAAAAATAGCTTCCGGGTGTGGCAACCAACGGTATGCCGAGGGACCTCGCTGTTTTCCGCAATCGAAAGCCGGCACCATTCGGTTTTTGCGGTACTTCTGCTGCAACCGTCACCCCCCCTTCGTGCCAGCTTAAAAGAAGTTTCCGGCTTTGGGTAAGTACCACCAGCCCTTCAGAATGCTCAACCATGGCTGATTTCAGATCAAACAAATCCTCTGAATGACGGCGGGTAATGAGCCGACACAGGTTGCGATATCCTTCATCGTTTTCAACCAGGCAGACGGCACGTCGCTTTGATGCACAATCCGTCAGCTCCGCACCGACGATGGGGGTCATTCCCGTGCGCTCGCAAGCCTTTAAAAAAGGCCGCAACCCGTAAAGATTATCCGCATCCGTAAGGGCCAGCCGATCATAACCGCGCTGTTTTGCGACCCCACAAATCTCTTCAGGAGAGCTTGTGCCCCACATCAATGAATAGTATGAACGAATGGTTAAAGGAATCATACCCAAAGGCCTCAATATATTTTTGCGCCGGATGAACTGCAGAATGTTTACTTAAAAAAACGAACATCGAACATCCAACGTTCAACATCGAATGCTGAATGGAAATGTTTAAAACTTATCCCGCGTTTACCAGTAAATAAAACCTAGACTACTAAATGATATTGTAAAAAAGCAGAAGAATAACTTAAAGTTTTCATTGCGAATATCAAAACGGCTGAAAAACCACAAACAGGTAAGCCAGTTTTAAAATGCTCCGTATTGCATGTTTTCTTTTCATTCGACGTTGGACGTTTCCGGGTAGAACTGGGAGGTTACCCTCCCAGAGCCCCCACAGACCCGTACGAGCGCAATTAACGCATACGGTTCCTCAGGTTATGGCTTCGCTACACGTATGAATGCACTA
>JAXHVO010000016.1 GCA_034189135.1 Thermodesulfobacteriota bacterium
AGTCATCGAATTGACAAAGAACAATGAAACTGAATTACTTTATCGTAACATTTGTACTACTCTAAACGAAAATGAATTTAAAAAAGCAGCATAAGTTTTCGCTCAATTGGGGTATAACTGTTTTTGAACAAAGGCTTATTTCACAGGCCATTACGCCAATTGATTACAAAAATAAAATTACTAGTGGCCATATCCAGCTGAATTTATTCGATTCTTAACCGGACACTAATGTTTTTAAATCTGTTCAAAATAACGGAAAAGTTCCCAGTCAGTGACGGCTTTTTCGTTTTCTTTATTCTCTAAAAAAGCACACTGCACCAGATAATAAACCACCCGGTCTCCGAAAAGGGATCTTGCTGCCACAGAATGATCAAATAGAGCCGTGGCCTCTGAAAGAGACAACGGGCATTGTGGCAGGCCATCCGCAACATATGCATTTACGGAAAATTCCTCAGGGGGTTCAATTCTGTTTTTCATACCGTACATTCCGGATGCAAGAATTCCGGCAAACGTCAGGTATGGGTTGATATCCGCTCCTGGAATCCTGTTATCAGATCAGCAACCCTGTTTTGAACCCACAGTACGAACTCCTGTGACGACTGTCATAACTCCATGCGATATTTGCGGGTGCAAAAGATTCAGCGTAGTACCGTTTATAAGAATTGACGGTGGGACCGTAAAGCAGGGAAAATTATTATATTTATATTATCGATATTTTTTAAGATCATAAATACTTATAACTGATTCCTTATTATTGTTTTACCAGTCCTTGGGCAGATGTTTGGGTGATGTTCTTCGGATGGCCTGTATTTTTGTTTTGTAAATGGTGGTTAAATAGATGCCGAAAAATATCAAACAGATACCTGCAATGTGGAAAAGGCGCAGACGTTCACCTAAAAATATGTACGCTAAAATAGCACCAAAAACCGGCATCAGGTGTATAAAGATCCCGGCCTTGCTTGCACCGATTATTTCCACCGCTTTGTTCCAGAACAGATAGGCCAGTACAGATGGAAAAACCCCTACAAAAAGAACACTGATGACGCTGGTCGCTGTCAGTCTGATGGTGGCACCGGTATGAATTTCCCAGACATAGAATGGAAATAGAAAGAACAACCCGATGATTATAATCGAAGCCAGAAAGCAGACCGGACTCATCTTTTGCGGTCTTTTTCTAAGTAAAATGGTATACATCGCCCAGCTCATGGCAGCGGATAAGGTCCACAAATCTCCCCGAACAAATTGAATCGGTATCAGATTGTTAAGATTGCCATGCGAAATGATCCACAATAAGCCGATAAATGAAATGATTACGCCGAATGTCTGCAGAAGGGTGATCCTGTCTTTGAATCCGATCCGGGAAAATAAAACAATAAATATCGGCGTCATGGCGTTTATGATAATTGCATTGACTGCCAGGGTGGAGTGCAGGGCCAAATAGATGAATGAGTTGAAAATGGTGACGGAAAAAATAGCCAGAAGCGTCATGATTTTCCAGTGTCTTCGGATTAAATCCCACTGTCTTTTAAGGGGCTTTACGGCAAAGGGCAGGATGATGAGCAAAGCAATGGTCCATCGCCAGAAGGACATGGCGATCGGGGGAATTACCTCATGGACCCCCCTTCCGAGGATAAAATTTCCCGACCAAAAAAGCACCGTCAATGTGAGCAAAAGATAGGGCATTTTATAACCTATCAAGGATTCATCAAAATGAGCTGCAAGAATATAAAAATAAGAACGAAAAGGCTATAATGTCAAGAATTATTGAGAAATTAGCCGAACATAGGCACTTACCGGCCAACAGTCTGACTGAGTGCAAAATTTTCCAATTTATCCAACTCGATCAGCATGGATGACTGACAATGTGGTACAAATGATGGTGCGGCAAAATGTTTGGTTTGCCCCTGACCATCTGGAAGGTGGCAAAATTAAGGGTGCGAAAGCCAGACAATCACAGATCACTGGAGGGAGTTCCGCTTTCATCCCCAACCAGAGTATGTTATGAAAAGCCAGATATCAACCTATTTCGCAATTTGGGGATAGGCATTGAACCGCAAAAAAGGAAAACAGGCCATGAAAGTAAAAACCCTTGTTTGTATGTTGGCAATTCTCCTAATCAATGTGGCTGTGCTGGCTGCACCTCCTTTAGATTTAAATACGATACCGCCGTCGCTTGAACCATGGAAGGCCTGGGTTCTTCATGGACAGGAGGATCGATTTTGTCCTGTCGCTTATAATAACGGGGAAGAAACCAAATGCCTCTGGCCGTCGCGCCTGAATCTGGAGCTTGATGCCGACGGAGGCCGATTTTCCCAGCAGTGGCTGGTATTTACAAAGGATTGGGTCCCATTGCCGGGCAGCCAAAAAATATGGCCTCAAAATGTCAAGATTGACGGGAAAGCGGCCACAGTGGTGGAGAAAGGGGGCATCCCCTGTGCTTATATGACTGTCGGGCAGCACTTAATGGAGGGCATATTCGCATGGGATGAAATGCCGGAAATGATCCGTATTCCAGAAGCAAGTGGTCTGGTTACCCTCTCAATAAACCGCAAAACTGTAGATTACCCCTTATTAGATACCCGTGGACGTTTATGGTTGCAAAAACGAAAAGGGATTCAAACCAAAGAGCAACAAACGGAAGTGCGTATTTATCGACTAATAAATGACACCATTCCCATGAGAGTGACCACTCATCTGAAAATGAATGTTTCCGGTCAGGCCCGCAAGGTCAAGCTTGAGAAAATTCTATTAAAAGATTTTATTCCCCTGAGGATTAACAGCCCCCTTCCGGCCAGGATCGGAATAAAAGGTGAGTTGATGATCCAGGCGCGTCCCGGCCGGTGGGAAATTAAAATTTTCTCACGGTCAAAAAATCCTGTTCACAGAATTAGGCCTGAAAAATTGGCCTACGGACAGGAAATATGGGCTTTTAAGTCGCAAAATCACCTGCGCATGGTAAAAACCGAAGGGGTTCAATCGGTGGACCCCAACCAGGCAGACCTGCCTTCTAAATGGAAAAAATTTCCGGCATTCATTATTAATTCCGGCAACGTGATGGCATTTAAAGAAATTCGCCGGGGAGACCCTGATCCTGCACCTGATCAGATCCATTTAAAAAGAAACTGGTGGCTCGATTTTAATGGCGAAGGTTTCACCATCCAGGATCGGATTCATGGAACCATGAGCCGACAGTGGTATCTTGCCATGAATCTACCCGGAATTCTCGGCCGGGTGTCTGTGGATGGAACGGATCAACTCATCACCGGCCAGGGTAAAGACCAAAAACCGGGGGTGGAACTTCGCCGGGGAAAACTCGATCTTGTAGCAGAATCCAGATATGAAACTTCAACAGGTCGCATTCCGGCAGTGGGATGGGATCACGATTTTCAGTCGGTCTCGGGTTCCTTAAACCTGCCACCTGGCTGGCGGCTGCTTACAGCAGGCGGTGTGGATGTGATGCCCGGAACCTGGTTTCAGCGTTGGACCTTGCTTGACCTTTTTCTGGCTTTGATCATATCCTTAACCATACTAAAGCTTTGGAACTGGCGTTGGGGTCTGCTGGCCCTTGTCACCCTCGCTATTACTTATCATGAACCAGGTTCACCCCGTATTGTATGGCTGCATTTACTGGCCGCATCGGCTCTTGTAAAATTCTTACCTGATGGATGGGTAAAAAGGATGGCCGTTGTATGGCGCATGGCATCGATGGTCACCCTGCTGGTGATAGCCATTCCATTCATGGTCCAGCAAGTCCGCTGGGGCATTTATCCGCAACTGGAGACGCATGGAACCAGCAGGTGGTTTACAACTCAAAGAAGTATTGATTCAACTTTGCAGGCCGATAGAGTCAGGGAAAAAGCTGTGGCTCCTAAAAAAAGAAAGGCGGTTCTGGCAAAAAGGCCTTATGCCTCCTCAGGTGCCGTGCAGCAGAAACTTGACTACAGAAAGAAGCAGGCGGTTTTTATCCAGGATCCAAACGCACTGATTCAAACAGGCCCGGGATTGCCGAGTTGGAAGTGGCGTTCCTTTGCCATGAGATGGAACGGCCCGGTAAACAAAGATCAACAGGTTCGATTATGGCTGCTGCCACCTGTAGCCAATCTTATTCTTGGCCTTGTTCGAGTCCTGTTCCTGGCATTATTAATCTTCGGCTTGATCAATTTCAAGCAATGGAAAATAAAAGCCGGCAGTTTTACTTCTTGGGCAGTCATACTGTGTGTGCTGCTGTTTCCAGGGATATCGGCAGGAGAAACAAAAAGTGATGGCTATCCCTCCCATGAACTTTTGCAGCAACTTAAAGAAAGGCTTCTGGAAAAGCCGGACTGTTTGCCGGAATGTGCCACTAGTCCGAAAATTGAGATCGTGCTAAAAAGTAACCGCCTGCAAATTCTTTTTTCTGTTCATGCAGCAGTAAAAACGGCTGTTCCCCTGCCAGGAGTTTCTGCAGCGTCGTGGCAGCCCAAACAGGTGCTCCTCGATTCTGTCCCCGCCCATGGCCTGGCAAGGGATAAGGAAGGATTGCTGTGGATTATGGCTCCAAAAGGAATCCACACCATTACTATAACCGGAAACACGCCACCTGAAAACAGTTTTCAAATTCTTCTTCCTTTAAAACCCCACCTGGGAATGATTCAAAGTAAAGACTGGGACGTTCAGGGAGTGGACAACAATGGCGTACTGGATGAAAGTATTAAATTTACCCGACAGGAGAAAAAGCGATCCAAACAGCAGACAGACGCTGCAATGACCCTTGAACCGTTTTTACATATTAAACGGGTTTTATCTTTAGGTCTTAACTGGCAGATCAGGACCACAGTGAGCAGGATGACACCTACCGGAAAACCTGTGGTGGTCTCGGTGCCTTTGATTACAGGTGAATCGGTGACAACAGCTGGAATTCGTGTTGAAAAGGGGAATGCGCTGGTACATCTGGGACCCAAGATGAAAGAGGCCATGTGGATTTCTTCTTTAAAACAAAGTAAGGCTGTTTTTCTGCAGGCTCCGAAATCTGTTCCATGGACAGAGACCTGGGTGCTTGATGCCAGTCCAATCTGGCACTGTGAACACTCTGGCATTCCGATCATCTTTCACCAAGACCAATCGGGTTTATGGCGGCCACAGTGGCAACCCTGGCCCGGTGAACAGGTGACTATTAATATATCTCGGCCAAAAGCGATTGTCGGACAAACGATGACCATTGATGAAACCAGGCTGACATTTACACCGGGCAAGAGATTTGACAAAGCGGCTTTTTTATTGAAAATTCGAAGCAGCGAGGGCGGACAGCATAAATTAACCCTTCCGGAAGATGCAAAGTTGCAGCAGGTTAAAATGTCCGGGAAGATTCAACCGATAAAAAAGCAAAAACATGAGGTGATTATCCCCATAAAACCTGGAAAGCAGTCTGTCAATCTTCAATGGCACCAGAGTACGAATTCTTCTCTGTGGACGAGAGCACCCGTCGTTAAAATAGGCAAAGATGCGGTAAATGCTGAAGTGATCTTTCAAATGCCGAGGAATCGCTGGATTTTAATGACCACCGGACCCCGTCTTGGCCCTGCGGTATTGTTTTGGAGTTATGTTGCGGTTATTATTCTGGCAGCCTTTGGCCTAGGGAAAGTAACATTTACGCCGATCAAGACCCACCAATGGCTTCTGCTTGGAGTGGGATTGACCCAGGTACATCCTTTGGCCGCTATCATGATTGTCGGCTGGCTTCTGGCTCTCGGCCTGCGCCAAAATCATCCGTTTGGTAAAAGCTGGTTTTCTTTTAACGCCACCCAGCTCATTCTTGTTGCCTGGACAGTTGCCGCCCTGATCGGTCTTTACCTATCGATTCAAAAAGGCCTCCTTGGCATCCCGAACATGCAAATCGCAGGGAATGGTTCATCCGATTTCTGGCTCCACTGGACCCAGGACAGAATTGAGGGAACCACGCCTCAACCGCAGGTGTTGTCTCTGCCGCTGTTTGTTTTCCGTATCCTCATGCTGTTGTGGGCGTTGTGGCTGGCCCATTCCCTGTTGAAATGGCTCCGTTGGGGCTGGCAATGCTTCAGCAAAGGAGGATTATGGAAAAAGGTAATGATTCGCCGCAGAAAGGATGGTGGCCAACCGCCCGAAATTCCAGATTCCCCAGACACTGCGGAGCCATCTTGATAAGGTTTTTGCAACAGCAAAATTTGAAGAATTTAGCCTTCAAACGGGTAAGGAGGGGGTTTTTCTAGTTGAACGAAAGTTAAATGGATCCTAGCTGATGATTTCAAATATCTCTTCGGATTGCTCAGTAAAAATCTTTAGAATCTCTTTCTGACTGGAAGATAAAGTATTAAATTTTACCCCGATCCCCTGAGACCCGCTCCAGACTATTTGTCCGTTAAATTTGAAAGGCTTGTGATGGTTTGGCAATGAAAAACTCATTGATAATTTTTCTCCGGCAGGGAAAATGACATTGGTTTCAATAAATGCGCCGAATGCACTGATATCGAGAATGTAACCGCTGAACGTTTCCTTTCCGATAATATAAGCTACGGAAATTAAGCAGGTTCTCCTGTGGTTTCCCCTTTTTTCAATCGTTAGATCGTTACCTACTTTTATATTGAGTTTTTTCTCCAGATATCTCAACAGCTTTATCTGCATTTCTTCAGACAGATGGTTGATGAGTGCTACTAATTTTGATTTAACAGCAGGGCCTTTGTGGTTTTTATTGGTAGAGGTCATTGCTACCCTATCCTTTCGAGTTTTATTGGATATTTTTTTACTCACGCAAGTTTTGCACTCCGAATTAGAGTCACCTTCAAGGCAGAAAATGGCATTTTCTTGTATGGCTGAGTGGCCTCCGATGTTTATGCGGTTTCAATCGTGACCCAAAATATTATTTACCGACGGTACTTTTCGATCTGCTTTTAGAACGTATCAGGGCAGGTGCTTTTTCATCATATTCCTGTTTTAGCTGCAGAATTATTATTGATGCGATTACCAACCCTCCACCCATCACCTGCCAAAGTTCCAGTATTTCATTTAAAAATATAAAGGATATCACACCTGCAGTAATCGGTTCGAGTGTGGCAGCAATGCTTGCACGTGTCGCCCTTATCAGGTTTACTCCCTCCAGATAAAGGCCAAAAGGCACCAGGGTGCCCAAAATACCTATATATATAATCCATCCCCATTGTACAACATTGTATGGATGAAAAAAAGCCTCCAACGGCTGGTGTAAAATATTCCACATCAGCGCCGCAAATAACATGGCATAAAAGAGGATAGTCCAGGGGCTATAATTCCGCATTCCGTACTCGCTGTGAATGGAGTACCAGGCGAAACAGATGGCCGATAAAAGCCCGCTAACGATACCGGCAATGTTCATTGCAAGAACATCAAAGTTATACCCTCCTACCATCAGGTAGCAACCGAAGGTTGCCCCTACCAGAGCCATGACGGTCTGCAGGCTCAATTTGTCACGGGCAAAAACCACTGCGTAAATGGCAATAAATGACGGTGCCATATATTGAAGTAAAATTGCTGCCGCAACATTGATTTTACTGATGGCAAAAAGGTATGTAAATTGAACACCGCTCATACCGAAAAGCCCTAAAATTGCAAAATAAAATATATCTCTGGGCTTGACTCTAATCAGAGAAGGCTTCCATAGCAAAAGGTATAAAAATAATCCGGCTGCGGCAATCGTTATACGAAGCTGTACCAGTTGAAAAAGGGTAATCCCGCTGTGAAACAAAAACTTTGCTGAAGATCCTGATATGGCCCATAACAGAGCCGCAAAGATTACATAAACATATCCCATGCTTGGAGTTTTAATAGATGTATTCAATTTAAAACCGGGTTGATAATTTGAATGAGCTGGTAAAAAGTATTGGTTCTTCTCCAAATTAGTTGGAGAAGAGGGTCCAGGGATTCCAAGGGTCAATCCGCCTGAGGCGGAAAGTGTTTGTTTTCTAAAGATTTTATCAGCGTTTTTATAGTGGTTGTTAAAAAACGTTTCTTGACCTAAACGATTTTTCCTACACCCACATATACCGCAATTCCATATTTCAGAATATATTTAAGAAAAAAGATCATTAGTGTCCGGTTAAGAATCGAATAAATTCAGCTGGATATGGCCACTAGTAATTTTATTTTTGTAATCAATTGGCGTAATGGCCTGTGAAATAAGCCTTTGTTCAAAAACAGTTAT